>NZ_JBGBPR010000009.1:0-222795 GCF_041106275.1 Neobacillus sp. BF23-41 | reverse complement strand
AAGTCAAGCACGAATGCGCTAACGCTCTCCGTGTTTCCTTTATCTCAGTCAAAGTGCTCCAGTCCATACGCCGCTAAGCGGGCGCTTCCGCTTTTCTAATTATTGGTCGCTTTTTCTAACGCCGGCAATTCCAAGATTGCTTTTGCTCATTTCATCGATCATTACGTGGATCGCTTCTTTGGGAGCTCCTGTTGTTTCGCTGACTGCTTCGGTTACTCTTGAAACAAGTTCACGTTTTTGTTCATCGGTACGTCCTTCAAGCATTTTTACGGTAACATATGGCATGTTTTTTTCCTCCTTTATAACTCTTCCACTTTTCATTTTAAGTTTTCCACAATTCGACGAAAAGTGCAATAACAGAAGACACTTTTGATTTTCTTTTTATAAACGGTTTCATGTATACTTAAAGGAATATAGAATAGATAGAAAAACGGAGCTTGTGCACCATACAAAGCGTGCCATCCGTTAGAGATGGAAGGAGATATGCGTTGGAAAATTTTCTTGCCTATCCACTTAGCATGATTCCCTATTTGGCAATAACCCTGATGATTGCCTTTACGTTTCACGAATTTGCTCACGCGTTTGTTGCCTATAAATTCGGGGACATGACGGCAAAGAACCAAGGACGCTTGACGCTGAATCCACTCAAGCATCTGGATCCGATTGGAACGATTTTAATTTTCATTGCCGGCTTTGGCTGGGCCCGACCGGTTCCGGTTAATCGCTTTTTCTTTAAAAAGCCTCGCCTGGCAGGAATTCTCGTTTCCGTTGCAGGGCCGCTCAGCAATCTTATTTTAGCTTCGTTAGGCTTCATTGTCGCGTTTGGATTAAACCGTTCCGGCGTCATCGCACCAGATAGTTTCTATGATTTTCTCGAAATATTTATCAGGCTTAATATTGTTCTGTTTATTTTTAACCTGTTACCCTTTCCACCGCTCGATGGTTACCGGATTGTTGAGGATTTAGCCCCCGCCCATGTGCGGGCAAAAATGACCCAGTATGAACAGTATGGTGCGTTGATCTTCTTAATCTTAGTTTTTACACCACTTGATAAATTTACGATTGAGCCTATATTTGGGGTGGTCATTCCTTGGGTGTGGGATGGGTTAAGTAATTTCTTTAGTATGTTGTTTTTTTAGGAGGTTTGCATTTTAATGGATGAAAATAAGAAGAAGCTTGGTTTTAATATCATAAAAAGTGACCCGACGGATGGTCACAAAGGCTACGGAAAAGGGGCATTGAGCCTTGATAATGTGTCGCCGGTTATCATTGATGTCGACGCAGGCGAAGCTGAGATTGATGTCGGTGCCATGCATGCCCGCAGCGTCGTGGAAAAGGGAATTAAATTTTTGAAAACACAAGAAGAGGTTCCGAACGGGAAACCGTATTGGCTTGTGTGGGTAACGATTGACCGCAAGCAAGAAGGTCCTTATTACGCCGGTGTTACGGCTTGCTTTATGACGGTTGACCGCGAAATTCGACGCGGCTACAAATCCTTGCCTGAACACGTGAACCGCATGGATAAGTCTTTGAAGCGCCATATCATTGTGGACGATATGGATGCGAATTCGAAAAAGGTGTTAGCCGATTTCTTGCGCAATCATAATGAGGTCTTGTGGAACAACTCGACGGATGAGCTAAAACGTGGTTTATTGGCCGAATAAAAAATAAATGCTTGTAGTTTTTTCAAAAGGTATAGTATTATAAGCAGTGTAAAAACGCTTTAAAACTAGGACAAGAAAAGCTCCGGAAATTTTTCCGGAGCTTTTCTATTTCAATAAAACAATTTAACATAGAAAACTGTCTAGCTGCAACGCCCAACGGCTAGTGGACTTCGCTCTTTTCCCTACGATAAGTCAAGCACGAATGCGCTTACGCTCTCCGTGTTTCCTTTATCTCAGTCAAAGCGCTCCAGTCCATACGCCGCTAAACGGGCGCCTCCGCTTTTCTTACCATGGCATAATCTTTTTGTACCACGGCACTTTCTTGTTGGTATCTTTATGATTTGCAGGCGCGGATTCATGATGGTTGAGATGCTCTGTGCAGTATTCGGTTGGTTCCGTTCCAGCGACAAAATAGGTAAAGCGGCGCACTGGACAATCCTTTGTCGCCAGTTTGCCATTCTCAGGATTGACATACACCCCTTTGACACCTTCTTTCGGTGCTTTAAACGCCTTCACGGGCTTGCCTTTTAAGGCTTCTTCCATAAAATTAGCCCAGATATTCTTGGCGTATGTTTTTTCCGCGACCAGCTCAATCGGTTTTCCCATATCGTAGCCAGCCCAAACGGCGGTAACCAGCTGCGGCGAGTAGCCGATCATCCAGCTATCCGTTTCCGTTGAGCCCGATTTACCTGCATAAGGGCGCGAAATATCCTTAATGACCGTGCTGCCAGTTACCTTGGCATAGCCATTTAACTTCGGATCAAAAATCCCCGTCAACATTTGCGTCATTACAAAGGCCTTTGCTGGGTCCAAAACTTTTTTCGTCTCATTTTCTTTTTCAAAAATGACATTGCCATTGTAGTCTTCTACTCTGGTAATTAAGGTTGGATTCACCTTTTCCCCACCGTTTGCAAACAGACTATAGGCATTTGCCATTTCAATGACTCGTACGCCTGAAGTCCCCAACGCGAGTGACGGAACACGAGCCATTTTAGAAGAAAGGCCAAATTTCCTAGCCGTTTCAATTAATGTCTCTTCTCCTAAAAATAAATGCGTTTTGACGGCAAAAATATTATCAGAAACAGCGAGTGCTTGGGCAAGTGTGATTTCTCCGTCGGCATACTTATTGTTAAAGTTATGCGGGGTATAATCAGCCTGGCCATCGTCAAAATGGAAGGTCGTAAACTCACTGCGCATCGTCGAGGATGGCGTGAACCCCTGCTCAAGGGCTGCGTAATAAAGCAGCGGCTTGATCGTGGAGCCTGGCTGCCTGATCGCCTGAACAGCGCGGTTAAATGGGCTCTTTTCATAATCCCTGCCGCCGATCATCGCTTTCACATAGCCGTTTTTTGGATCCATTGCCACTAAGCCCACTTGAATTTCCGATAGATTCGCGACATATTTATGAACCTGATTTTCAGCAGCCTCCTGCTGTTTACGATTAAGCGTAGTGTAGACTTTTAAACCGCCGAGAGCGATCGTGCGGTCATCTAAATGTAGTTGATTTTTTAGGGCATTTCTGACAGCATCCTGAAAATAAGGAGCTACCTTCACTTTTTGTGTGTCATGAGCGCCGACGATAGTCAGCGGCTGCATGGCAGCATCTATTGCTTCTTTTTTCTTGATGTAATGATTCGTCACCATGCTTTTTAAAATAATCGTCTGACGCTTTTTCGCATGTTCCATCGAGGCAAGCGGAGAGTAGATTCCCGGCCCCTTTGGAATTCCAGCGAGCATGCTCGCTTCCGCAAGGTTTAAGTCAGCTGCATCTTTTCCAAAATAATATTGGCTGGCGGCCTGCACACCATAGGCCCCGTTGCCATAATAAATCGTATTTAAATAGCCTTCGAGAATTTCCTTTTTTGAATAATTCATCTCAATGCGGATCGTATAAAAAGCCTCGTGCAGCTTCCGTGTCCACGTTTTATCGTGTTCGAGAAATAGATTTCGGGCATATTGCTGGGTAATTGTGCTTGCTCCCTGTACCTTTGCGAAGGCTTGAATATCGGCTAGGACAGCACCCCCAATTCGTTTAAAATCGAAGCCATGGTGCTCGTAAAAATTTTTATCCTCAATCGAGATCGTTGCCGCGACAATATCCGGTGAAATATCCTCTAACCGGGCCCAATACCGTTTTTGGCCACTATTACTTTCGCCAATCAATGTCCCGTCATCCGCGAAGAAAAGGGTCGATTGCGGCACGGCGAGCGGCGGCGCGCCGAGGATTTTTGCATAGGCTAGAATCCCAAGGAAGAGAATAAGCATACAAATCATGCCTATCAAACTGATGATAATAGCTGCCCGCAAATATTTAATCGTCTTCCGAAACCCTTGATCAGTCATGATTTCCACTATATTCACCACCGTATTTCCAGATTTTAAAAAAATAGATAGTAATAGTATTGAAAAAATAGAGTCATTTTAAACATTTAATGTAGGATTTATTTAAATTTTGCTAGACTTTTTGGTGTGATTGTAATTCAATAGTTTGGGTACCATAAAATTGAAGTGATTACTTTGTAATTAACTAGAGGTATAAATAGAATGAAGTGAAAGGAAGATGAACATGTCAATTTGGTTTACAGAAAAGCAAACCGAAAACTTTGGAATCACCATGAAAGTAAATAAAACCTTACATACAGAACAAACGGAATTTCAAAAGCTCGATATGATTGAAACAGAAGAGTGGGGCAACATGCTGTTGTTAGACGACATGGTGATGACTTCTGTCCGCGATGAGTTTGTTTACCATGAAATGGTGGCACACGTTCCTTTATTTACACACCCAAACCCTGAGAATGTTCTTGTTGTGGGAGGCGGCGATGGCGGTGTGATTCGTGAAGTGTTAAAGCACCCAAGCGTGAAGAAAGCAACGCTTGTTGATATTGATGGCAAAGTAATTGAGTACTCAAAGAAATTCCTTCCGGAGATTGCTGGGATGCTTGATGACCCACGCGTGGATGTCCAAGTCGACGACGGATTCATGCACATTGCCAACAGCGAAAATGAGTATGACGTCATTATGGTTGATTCAACTGAGCCAGTCGGACCAGCGGTTAACCTATTTACAAAAGGTTTCTATGCAGGAATCTCGAAGGCATTGAAAGAAGACGGCATCTTTGTGGCTCAGTCTGATAATCCTTGGTTTAAAGCGGATTTAATTCGTAACGTACAACGCGATGTTCGTGAAATCTTCCCAATTACACGTCTATATGTAGCGAACATCCCAACATACCCAAGCGGCTTATGGGCATTCACGATCGGTTCAAAGAAATACGATCCATTAGAAGTAAGCGAAGACCGCTTCCACGAAATCGAAACAAAATACTACACAAAAGAGCTTCACAAAGCAGCATTCGTATTACCTAAGTTTGTTGGGGATTTATTGAAGTAATTCAAATAGATATAATGAAGTGTTGTCAGGAACCACAAAGAAAGTGGTACAAAATCATATGTGTCCACTCTGTACGGACAAAGTGAGTGTTTTGTCCACCGATGGTGCCTGACACCCTTATAGAATAGAGAGCGAGGGATACATAGATGCGTTTTGATGAGGCGTATTCAGGGAATGTTTTTATTAAGAGTCATCCGAATTTTGAGGAGAGTCAGGTTGTTCTGTACGGGATGCCGATGGATTGGACGGTAAGTTATCGTCCGGGGTCACGGTTTGGTCCGGCCCGCATCCGCGAGGTGTCGATCGGTTTAGAAGAGTACAGCGCCTATCTTGACCGTGAACTTGAGGATGTAAAATATTACGATGCTGGCGATATTCCGCTTCCATTCGGAAATCCACAAAAGAGCATTGATATCATTGAAGATTTTGTCGACCAAGTCCTTGCTGCCGGCAAGTTTCCGCTTGGTATGGGCGGCGAGCATCTGGTCTCTTGGCCGGTCATGAAAGCTATGTATAAAAAGTATCCAGATTTAGCAATTATCCATTTTGATGCCCACACCGATTTACGTGAGCAATATGAAGGCGAACCGTTATCGCACTCGACCCCGATCCGCAAGATTGCGGAACATATCGGGCCGAACAACGTTTATTCGTTCGGGATCCGTTCAGGGATGAAGGAAGAATTTGAGTGGGCGAAGCAAAACGGGATGCATATTTCGAAGTTTGAAGTGCTTGAGCCATTAAAAGAAATCCTGCCGACACTTGCCGGACGTCCGGTTTATGTCACGATTGATATCGATGTCCTTGATCCGGCGCATGCACCTGGCACAGGTACGGTTGATTGCGGCGGGATCACTTCGAAAGAGCTGCTTGCCTCGATTCATGCGATTGCCCGTTCTGAAGTGAACGTTGTTGGCGGGGACCTGGTTGAGGTTGCGCCAATCTACGACCCTTCCGAGCAAACGGCAAATACAGCGAGCAAGTTAATTCGTGAAATGCTGCTTGGCTGGGTGAAATAAACAGAAAAGCGGAAGCGCCTTGCCCAGGGGCGACAGGCATAAGCCAATCCGGCGAGAAGGTTGCTCTTTTACCTTCTTGACGGATTGGCTTATGACCCCGAGCCCCTAGGCGCTGGAGCTAGACAATTCTCAAATTTAAGTTGCCTGACCCTTTATGGGGGCAGGCATTTTTTGATTTGTTCCCCATCAATGTTTATAATAGAAAAAGTATGCAATAACGCAGTTAAGTCAATTACTAGGACTAGAACCATTCCAAAGAGTGTTACTGAGTTCCTTTTTAAAAAAGAAAAAAGGAAGTGCGATTTCGTTTGTCTAGTACGGAAATTCCTATGAAAATTAATGTAAAAACGACGATTCATCAGCATGGGGGCAAGGAAGTCTATGAGCTGGCGGTGTTTGGCCGGTATCTGCAAAAAGATGGGGCCTCGTTTCTTAAGTATGAAGAGGTGCAGGATGAGGGCAATGTGCGGACGATTGTGAAGGTGGCTGGGGATGAGGCGCTGATTTTGCGCGGTGGTGCGGTGAAGATGCGTTTGCCGTTTCGCTTGCACAAGAAGCTGCGCGGCAGTTATGAAATGCCGTTTGGTACCTTTGAGACGATGACGCTGGCAAAGCGGATTGAGCATTCGGATGGCTTGATTGATATCCTTTATGATTTTACGATGCAGGGCTCACATGCCGGTACATACCATTTGGAAATTACCTTTCAGGAGGATAAACATGAACATAGTTGAACAAGTACAAAGCAAGTTAAAAGAAGAGATTCGCGCGGCGGTGCTGAAGGCGGGTCTGGCAACGGAGGAGCAGATTCCTGCTGTGGTTCTTGAAACGCCGAAGGAGAAGGCGCACGGTGATTATTCGACCAATATGGCGATGCAACTGACTCGTGTTGCGAAGAAGGCGCCAAGAGTGATTGCGGAGGCATTGATTGAGAATATGGACCGCTCGAAGGCTTCGATTGAAAAAATTGAACTGGCGGGGCCGGGGTTTATCAATTTTTATATGAATAATAGTTATTTAACGGAGCTGATTCCGACGGTGCTAAATGCAGGCGAGCGGTACGGTGAGACCACGGTTGGCGGCAACGAGAAAATTATGGTGGAGTTTGTGTCGGCCAATCCAACGGGTGACTTGCACCTTGGTCATGCCCGCGGAGCAGCGGTCGGCGATTCGTTGTGTAATATTTTGGACAAAGCGGGATATGATGTTTCGCGTGAGTACTATATTAATGACGCTGGGAACCAGATTAATAATTTGGCATTGTCGGTGGAAGCACGGTATTTCCAGGCACTTGGTTTGGAAAAAGATATGCCGGAGGGCGGTTACCATGGTGCCGATATTATTGGCATTGGGAAAACCTTGGCTGAAGAATTTGGCGACAAGTATGTGCATGTTTCCGTTGAAGAGCGCCAGGAATTTTTCCGTGAGTACGGTCTGAAATATGAAATGGCGAAGTTGAAGCAGGATCTGGAGGATTTCCGCGTTGGATTTGATGTCTGGTACTCGGAGACGTCTCTTTATAAAAATGGAAAAATTGATGAGGCGTTGGCCGCATTGCGGGCGAGCGGTTATGTGTATGAGGAAGACGGTGCGACTTGGCTCCGCTCGACGGATTTTGGCGATGACAAGGACCGTGTGTTAATTAAGCAGGATGGATCCTATACGTATTTGACGCCGGACATTGCTTACCATAAGGACAAGCTGGGCCGCGGCTTTGAGAAGTTGATTAATATTTGGGGCGCGGATCACCATGGCTACATTCCACGGATGAAGGCGGCGATTCAGGCGCTCGGGTTTAGCCGCGAGGCGCTTGAGGTGGAGATCATTCAACTGGTTCACCTTTATAAAAATGGCGAGAAGATGAAGATGAGTAAGCGGACCGGGAAAGCGGTCACGATGCGTGATTTGGTCGATGAGGTCGGCCTTGATGCGACGCGCTATTTCTTTGCGATGCGCAGCTCGGATACGCATATGGACTTTGATTTGGATTTAGCGGTGTCGGAGTCGAATGAAAATCCAGTTTATTATGCGCATTATGCCCATGCACGGATTTCTAGTATTCTCCGTTCGGGTGAGGAGCAGGGTGTTCGGGTTGATGCAGATGCGGATTTTTCATTAGTGGCATCGGAAAAGGAAATGGATTTATTGAAGAAGCTTGGTGAGTTTCCGTTGGCTGTTGGCGAGGCCGCACAGAAGCGCGTCCCGCACCGGATTACGAACTATATCTTTGATTTAGCGTCGACGTTCCACAGTTTTTATAATGCGGAAAAAGTGCTCGACCTTGATAATGTAGAGCGCACTAAGGCGCGCCTCGCGTTGGTGCGAGCGGTGCAGATTACACTCCGCAATGCGCTGGCGTTGATTGGGGTTTCTGCTCCTGAAAAAATGTAATTGATGATGGCTCCCTTACTTGGTTAAGGGGGTTTTTTATTGTGGGCGATGATTATTGGTGGAATATTCTGAATTATATTGGGTGGACAGTAAATTTTTCATAGTGGACAGTAAACTGGAAAAAGTGGACAGTAAGTTGAGTAAAGTCGACAGTAACCCGAAAAGCATGCAGATTTTATCTAGGTAAACTTGTCCCTATCTATGAATATTACCTAATAAAAGGCAAATACTAGTAGGGAACTTTGAGCGAGGAGTGGATGAAGCGGATGAATGTGGGAAGAGCGAAGGAAATTGTCGAATCTGCCGATATGTTTAATGTAACTTACGAGGGGACGCCTGTGATCATTCAACATGTCGATGAAGCCACACAAGTGGCGCGAATATACTCAAGAACGGACCCGGACAATGAGCGGGAGGTTCCTGTTTTAAACTTAATTGAGGAATAGAAAAAAGTCTTCGAAGTCGTTCGAAGACTTTTTTCTATTGTGTCTAGCTTCAGAGCCCAGCGGCTAATCTATTTTACCTCAATTGCACCGCCGCTGATCCGTTTAAAGCCGCGGATCTGGCTGAGATCTTCGATTAATTTCAGGGCGGCTTGATCCTTTGCTTTGGCCTCGATCATGAAATCAATATCCGCACCGATTTCGCGTAGCATTTTCAAAAAAGGCATGATAAATTCCGGGTCGACAAAATCCGCGTGGGAGCGAAATTCCTTTTCGTTTTTGGGGGAGGAAATATGCACCTTCGGGATGTGGCGTGCATGCTTCCACGTCTGAAAAATCCGCGGCAGCAAATCCTCAAGTGCGGTTTCACACAGATTGGCGATATGGTGATGATAATCGAATACAAACGGAATCGTTTCCTTTTCGCAGGCGGCTAACGTTTCTTCAGCATTATACGTTTTATCATCATTTTCCAGCGTCATCACGCGTTTAATCGGCGCTGGCAGCTTGGTTAAGTTTTGATGGAATCGAGGTAAGGTCTGCTGTTTATCACCATAGGCACCACCAATATGGATATTAATAAGTCCCTCCTGCTCCAGTCCCATCGCTTCAAACATTCGATAATGGTAGCTCATGTCGACCACGGCATTTTCGGTGATTTTCGTTTGCAGTGAGGTAAACAGGGTAAATTGATTCGGATGAAAACTCACTCGCAGCCCTTTCCTTTTAACCAGTTCACCAATTTCCTGCCACACCAAGCGAAAGGGTGTTACAAAGTCCCAGTTCACTTCGGGATGGGTTGCTAGTGGGACAATCGAACTAGACAAGCGATACAATTCAAGTTGATGAGCAATATTGTAGTACAGCATCCTGAGGGTGTGGTCCAGATTTTGCTTCGTCACATGAAGCAATTTTTCCTCCCGTTCCTCGGGGCTTAACTCCTGATAACGAGTAAATGTCAGCGTCTTCGCAGGCGAAGCATCCCATAAGCTAATCGCATGTGACACATACCCAAACCTTATCTTCATAGGCAAACTCCTTTTATAAAAAATAAGAAACGGCCGCGGCGATGCCTTCTTTAATGGTGCGGACAGGGTTCGGTTTGTTAAGTTCAGCTAATGTCAGGGGTTTTGAGTCATCGATGTCCTTTTTGAGAATATCCATCAAGCGTTGGATAAAGGCTGGGTCATAAATATAGCAATTGATTTCCTTGTTTAAATACATGCTTCGTTTATCAAAATTGGCGGTGCCGATATCGCAGAGTTTGTCATCAATGACGAGTGTTTTGGCATGGTAAAACCCCTTTTTATATTGATACACTGCCGCCCCCGCCCGAATTAGCTTCCGTAAATAACGGAACGAGGCCTCTTGGACAAGCAGATGGTCAGCGGTATAAGGGACGATGACGGAAAGCTGAACCCCGCGTTTTATGGCTGCAAGTAACTCGGCCAAAATCTTATGACATGGAATAAAGTAGGGAGTGCCGATGATCATCGAATGGGATGCTTTTTGAATCAGTCGAAGATAATTTTGCTCTAATTGGTTGGCTTCCGTTGGAACATACTGATGGCGGACAGGACCATCAGCCAGGGTAGGAAAATAGGCCGGATTCCCCATAATATCTTCTCCCGCATACTCGTGCCAATCAATCAAAAACTCACTTTGCAAAAAATTTACACTCCGGCCGGTAATTTTTAAATGGTAATCGCGCCAGATCCCCAAGGAAGGCTCTTCGTCAATATATTCCTTCCCTACGTTAAAACCGCCAAGATACCCAATTTCCCCGTCAATAATTGTAATCTTGCGGTGATTTCGAATCTGAGAAGAATAAAAAAGGAAGGGGAGCCTGATTGTATTGCTAAAAGCAAATTGAACACCCGCCTCCTGCAAAGACTTAACGGCCGCCTTCCTAACCTTCCAGCTGCCAAGCCGGTCAATAAGAAGCCGAACTTCGACCCCGGCCCGGGCCTTTTCTTTTAAAATAGAGAAAAACTCCTGACTAATCGAATCGTCCTTAACAATGTAAAATAGCACATGAATATGCTTTTTCGCGTTCCGCAGTTCATGGAAATAGTCGGCGAATAACTTCTTTCCGTGGGTGAAAATATCAAAATTCCCATGAATGATGGCTGTTTCTCTTCGACTGACAATGGAAAGATGCTTCTTTTTACCTAAAATAAAATCTAAAACAAGCCATAGAATGATGAGAAAAATAAGTACGCTCGAAAAGAGTGCAAAAGTCATCAGAATTCTTTCCTCCAATCAGTTTTGTTAGTTTTTCCGAAAGCTACCTTTTATATAAGTTAATCAAACTTTTCAAAAATTCATTTGACTGAATGCTCATTCATAATATAATAGAGATAAATTTAGATTCTGAAAATTATTTATATTCTAGAAGTTATCTGAAAGGGGCATTTTTATGAATGGTTTACTATGGGTCAACCTGATTGCATTTCTTGTTGTAACCGCTTACGCGGTCAGTCTGTTTGTGTATGTAGTGAAAACCCGTATTGAATTTATTAAACTCGGGAAAAAGGTTGAGTTTGATAACAATGTGAAAGAGCGGCTTCAAAAAATTTGGGTCAATGTGTTTGGCCAAAAGAAATTGCTGAAGGATAAAAAAAGCGGGATTATGCACGTCATGTTCTTCTACGGTTTTATTCTCGTCCAATTTGGCGCGATTGATTTTATTATCAAAGGGATTAAACCTGGGGCACATTTGCCGCTTGGACCTCTTTATGCAGGGTTCACTTTTTTCCAAGAGCTTGTCACACTGATGATCTTAGTGGCAGTCATTTGGGCTTTTTATCGCCGCTATGTGGAAAAATTAGTCCGCCTGAAGCGGAACTTTAAATCCGGTCTTGTCCTTATATTTATTGGTGGTTTAATGCTTTCTGTTTTACTTGGCAACGGAATGAGTCTGATCTGGCACGGGGAAGAGGCTTCATGGACAGAACCGGTAGCCTCGATGATTTCACTCATCTTTTCAGGGATTGGTGAAACCGCCTCTATTGTGATTTTTTACATCGCTTGGTGGGCGCACTTATTATTCTTGTTAACTTTCTTAGTGTATGTACCTCAGTCCAAACATGCCCACTTAATTGCGGGACCAGCAAATGTATATTTTAACCGGTTAGATAAACCAGGAAAATTGAAAAAGGTTGATTTTGAGGATGAATCCCAAGAATCGTTTGGGGTTGGAAAAATAGAAGACTTTACGCAGCACCAAATGATTGATTTTTATGCTTGTGTTGAATGCGGCCGCTGTACGAATATGTGTCCGGCAACGGGAACTGGCAAAATGCTGTCACCGATGGACTTAATCGTCAAACTTCGTGACCACTTAACGAATCATGGGGCTGTGGTTACCTCGAAACAGCCGTGGGTGCCAACGATTGCGTTTGCGAATACGAAGGGAAATCAACTGGCGCTTGCGTCTGCAGGTCAAGGGGCACAGGAATCTGCCGCGGCATTAGCCTATAGCCCAAGCTTGATTGGCGACGTTATTACCGAAGAAGAAATTTGGGCATGTACAACGTGCCGGAATTGTGAAGACCAATGTCCAGTCATGAATGAGCATGTCGATAAAATTATTGACCTGCGCCGTTATTTAGTTTTAACCGAAGGGAAATTGGATGCGGATGCTCAGCGTGCGATGACGAATATTGAACGCCAAGGCAATCCATGGGGCTTGAACAGAAAAGAACGTGAAACTTGGCGCGAGGCGCGCGAAGATGTTCATGTGCCAACTGTGAAAGAGATGAATAAAGCCGGAGAAGAATTTGAATACCTTTTCTGGGTAGGCGCCATGGGCTCTTACGATAATCGCAGCCAAAAGATTGCTTTGTCGTTTGCGAAGCTGCTGAACGAAGCAGGCGTGAAATTTGCGATTCTTGGCAACAAAGAGAAAAATTCTGGTGACACACCGCGCCGTCTCGGCAATGAATTCTTGTTCCAAGATCTGGCAGCGAAAAATATTGAGGAATTTGAAAAAGCAGAGGTCAAGAAAATCGTCACGATCGACCCGCATGCTTATAATATTTTCAAAAATGAATACCCTGATTTTGGCTTAAATGATGTCGAAGTGTTCCATCATACCGAGGTTTTATACGAGCTAGTTCGCGATGGCAAGCTTGTGCCGAAACACTCGGTTGATGAAACGATCACTTTCCATGATTCTTGTTACTTAGGCCGTTACAATGACGTTTACGATGCACCACGTGAGATTCTTAAATCCATTCCGGGCGTGAAGTTGATTGAAATGGAGCGGAACAGAGAGAAAGCGATGTGCTGTGGTGCTGGCGGCGGTTTGATGTGGATGGAGGAAGAAACCGGACACCGCATTAACGTGGCTAGAACCGAGCAGGCGCTTGCTGTTAATCCATCGGTGATCAGTTCAGGCTGTCCGTACTGCTTAACGATGCTGTCAGATGGTACAAAGGCAAAAGAAGTGGAAGAAAAGGTTTCGACTTACGATGTGGCCGAGCTGCTTGAAAAAGCGGTTTGCGGGGAAGTGGCTTAGTTTTTAAAGGAGAGCAGAAGTTCGATTTGTTTACATATTCATAAAATTTTTAAAATTTTGTGTAAAACATTTCAACTTCTGCTCGTTTTTATGTAGAATATAGTATGTAGATTAAAACGCTTACATTACCATTATTAAAAAAGCAGGGGCCTGCGCTTCTTTTTTGGTTCCTACCCGAGCGAGCGTTCAGTCGCCGCGATTTTTTTACAAAAGTTTGACAGAATATTAGGAAAAGGGAGAGTGTTTTGAATGGGAAGAACGGTCATTTTAAGCGGGGTTAGAACGCCTTTTGGAAAATTAGGGGGAACATTAAGCAGCTTTACTGCCTCCCAACTCGGGGGAATTGCCGTAAAAGAGGCATTAGTTCGTGCCGAAGTGAAGCCTGAAGACGTACAGGAAGTCATTCTTGGAACTGTTTTACAAGGGGGACAGGGGCAGATTCCATCGCGTCAAGCGGTGCATCACGCCGGATTGCCGTGGGAAGTGAAAACCGAAACAATCAATAAGGTTTGCGCGTCTGGGATGCGCAGTGTCACCTTGGCAGACCAAATCATTCGTGCTGGTGATGAAGAAGTGATCGTTGCAGGCGGAATGGAATCGATGAGCAATGCACCATATGTTTTACCAAAAGCACGCTGGGGCTTTCGAATGGGTGACGCACAGGTCAAGGATTTAATGATTCATGACGGGTTAACCTGCAGCTTTACCGGCGTTCACATGGGTACATACGGCAACGTAGCGGCTGCCGATATGGAAATTAGCCGGGAAGCACAGGACGAGTGGGCATTGCGAAGCCATAAGCGCGCGATTGCCGCGATCGAGAGCGGGAAATTTGCGGAAGAAATCGTATCGGTTGAGGTTCCACAACGGAAGGGTGCACCACTTGTTGTCGAGAATGATGAATCACCGCGTAAAGACACATCGATTGAACGGTTAGCTAAATTAGCGCCGGTATTTAATTCAACTGGCACGATTACAGCTGGAAATGCACCTGGGGTCAATGACGGTGCCGCGGCCCTCGTGTTAATGAGTGAAGAGCGTGCCCTTCGTGAAGGCAGGCAGGCCGAAGCGGTGATTATCGGCCATACGGCGATCGCTGTGGAAGCAAAGGATTTCCCGAAAACACCGGGACTTGTTATTAATGAACTGTTACGAAAAACAGGGAAAACGTTGGCGGAAGTAGATTTATTTGAAATCAATGAAGCCTTCGCTGCGGTTGCTTTAGCGAGCGGGAAAATTGCTGGTCTTGATCCAGAAAAAGTCAATGTCAATGGCGGTGCGGTTGCCTTAGGTCATCCGATTGGTGCCAGCGGGGCGCGCATTATCCTTACGTTAATGCATGAATTAAAGCGCCGCGGCGGCGGAATTGGGATTGCTGCGATTTGCAGCGGCGGCGGTCAAGGCGATGCCGTGATGATCGAGGTTCCGAAGGGCTAATTTGAGCTAACTTTCAGAATGGTTTTTTTTCAAATAATGTCTAATTGTACAAAACACCTGGATTTTCGTACAAAACCATCTGGAAATTGCACAAAACACCTGGAAAAATGCACAAAACTCTGCCGGAATTGCACAAAACGCCCAGAAACTCGCACAAAACACCTGAGATGCACAAAAGCTTGTTTTAAAAAAACACAAAACATCAAAAATGACTTAAAAGCTTGTTTTAAATAACACAAAATACCTGAGATACAGAAAAGTACTCTTAAATTAACACAAAACCGATGTAAAAATAGACAAAAACATAAAAAATCTAGGTCGGACTTGTTCCGGCCTTGCTTCGGAGGGGAAAAAATGAAGATTTCAAAGCTTATGGTGATCGGTGCAGGACAAATGGGCTCAGGGATTGCTCAAGTTTGTGCCCAGGCGGGATACACGGTCATCTTAAATGATCTAAAACCGGAATTTGTGGAACGTGGCTTAGCAGGGATCAATAAAATACTTACACGGAACGTTGACAAAGGGCGCTTAACCGAAGAGCAAAAACAGGAAGTTCTCAGCAACATTTCCACTTCAACCGACCTAAATGATGCCAGTGACGTCGACCTTGTCATCGAGGCTGCCGTTGAAAATATGGACATGAAAACAAAAATCTTTGCCCAACTCGATGACATTACCCCAGCACATACAATACTAGCGAGCAATACCTCATCACTGCCAATCACCGAAATTGCGGCGGCAACGAAGCGTCCGGAAAAAGTCATCGGCATGCACTTCATGAACCCGGTTCCTGTCATGAAGCTCGTCGAAATCATCCGCGGCCTCGCTACTGCTGATGAAGTGTACCAAGTCATTGAAGATATGACAAAAACCTTAAGCAAGGTACCGGTTGAAGTCAATGATTTCCCTGGTTTTGTCTCAAACCGCATTCTGATGCCAATGATCAACGAAGCGATTTATACGCTTTACGAGGGCGTGGCTACGAAGGAAGCGATCGACGAAGTCATGAAGCTTGGCATGAACCACCCAATGGGGCCGTTAACCTTGGCCGATTTTATCGGCTTAGATACATGCCTGTATATTATGGAAACGCTTCACCAAGGTTTTGGCGACGACAAATACCGTCCCTGCCCGCTCCTCCGTAAATATGTGAAAGCAGGCTGGCTCGGTAAGAAAACAGGACGCGGTTTTTATACGTACGAATAAACACAGCATTTCTTCGAAAAAGGGGTCGTGATGATGAGTACCACGATATTACATTCTTCCAAAGGGGAGACCACCATGAATCTTTCATTCACCGAAGAACAAGAAATGATGCGTAAAATGGTTCGCGATTTTGCAAACAGCGAAATTGCACCGTTTATTGAAAATATGGAAAGAGGCGAATTCCCGCGCGACATCCTCCGCAAAATGGGCGAACTTGGCCTGATGGGGATTCCTGTACCTGAAAAATACGGTGGAGCAGCGATGGACTTCACCTCCTATATCCTAGCGATTCATGAGCTGTCCAAAGTCAGTGCGACGGTGGGAGTGATTCTTTCAGTCCATACCTCGGTCTGCACCAACCCGATTCTCTATTTTGGCTCAGAAGAACAGAAAATGAAGTATGTGCCGAAGCTTGCTTCAGGGGAGTACCTTGGTGCGTTTTGCTTAACCGAGCCAAGTTCCGGTTCCGATGCCGCCAGCTTAAAATCCCGTGCGGTTAAGAAGGGTGATCATTACGTCATTAACGGCTCAAAGGTGTTCATTACGAACGGCGGCGAGGCCGATGTCTATATTGTTTTTGCCAAAACGAATCCGGAACAGGGCAGCAAGGGAATTTCTGCGTTTATCGTTGAAAAAAATACCCCTGGCTTTATCGTCGGTAAAGATGAGAAGAAGATGGGCTTACATGGTTCGAGAACTGTCCAGCTTACGTTCGAGGACATGCAAGTTCCAGCAGAGAACCTTCTCGGCGTCGAAGGCGAAGGCTTTAAAATCGCGATGGCGAACCTTGATGTCGGCCGCATTGGGATTGCTACCCAAGCACTAGGGATTGCGGAGGCCGCACTGTCAGCCGCAACCACCTATGCCCAAGACCGCCAGCAATTCGGCAAGCCCATTGCCCACCAACAAGGGATTGGCTTTAAACTAGCAGACATGGCGACCAGTGTCGAAGCGGCAAAACTATTAGTCTATCGGGCAGCCTACCTGAGAAATCAAGGGTTGAAATGTACCTTGGAGGCGTCGATAGCGAAACTGTTCGCGACCAAAACAGCGGTCGAGGTAACAACCGAAGCGATCCAAGTATTTGGCGGCTACGGCTATACCGAAGATTATCCGGTTGAACGCTATTTCCGTGACGCGAAAATAACCGAAATTTATGAAGGCACGAGCGAAATTCAACGGATTGTGATTAGTAAGCATCTCTAAAGAAAAGCGGAGGAGCCCGTTTAGCGGCGTATGGACTGGAGCCCTTTGACTTGTCGTAGGGAAAAGGGCGAAGTACACTAGCCCCTAGGCGCTGATGCTAGACAGTAATCTGAGTTCAAATCTTAATCTTTTAATATATATTCATCCAAATAGGAGGACTTGAAATGAACTTTAAACTTTCTGAAGAACATGAAATGATCCGGAAAATGGTACGGGATTTTGCGCGCAATGAAGTGGCGCCGACCGCCGCAGAACGTGATGAGGAAGAGCGCTTTGATCGCGAGATTTTTGACAAAATGGCGGAGCTTGGCTTAACCGGAATTCCGTGGCCGGAAGAATACGGCGGGATTGGCAGCGATTATCTTGCTTACTGTATTGCCGTTGAGGAGCTGTCTCGTGTTGACGCATCGACAGGCGTGATGCTCTCCGCCCATACGTCTCTAGCCGGCTGGCCGATTTACAAATTTGGCAGTGAGGAGCAAAAGCAAACCTATCTGCGCCCAATGGCAGAAGGAACCAAAATTGGCGCGTACGGCTTAACAGAGCCTGGCAGCGGTTCGGATGCAGGCGGGATGAGAACAACCGCACGCCTAGAAGGAGATCACTATGTCCTTAATGGTTCGAAAATCTTTATTACAAACGGTGGCGTGGCCGACATTTATGTCGTATTTGCATTAACCGATCCAACAAGTAAACAAAGAGGAACAACCGCGTTTATTATTGAGAGCGACTTCCCAGGCTTCTCGGTTGGGAAAAAAGAAAAGAAACTCGGCATTCGTTCCTCGCCCACAACGGAAATTATTTTTGAAGATTGCAAGGTTCCTGTTGCCAATCGACTCGGCGCAGAAGGCGAAGGCTTTAAAATTGCCATGCAGACGCTTGATGGCGGCCGCAACGGCATCGCTGCGCAAGCCGTCGGAATTGCTCAAGGGGCGCTGGATGCTGCAGTGGATTATGCAAAGGAACGCCATCAATTTGGAAAACCAATCGTCGCCAATCAAGGAATCGGCTTTAAGCTGGCGGATATGGCAACCGGGATTGAGGCATCGAGATTATTAACCTATCAAGCGGCATGGCTGGAGTCACAAGGTCTACCGTACGGCAAGGAGTCAGCGATGTCAAAGTTATTTGCTGGCGATACAGCGATGAAGGTAACAACCGAGGCCGTACAAGTTTTTGGCGGGTATGGCTATACAAAGGATTATCCTGTTGAGCGATTTATGCGCGATGCAAAAATCACGCAAATTTACGAGGGAACACAAGAAATTCAACGCCTCGTTATCTCACGGATGATCACGAAATAAGGCGGTTAGAGCATGATGAAAAAGCGGGAAGTACTGGCTTCTGTAAAGGATGAACGCCTGGTTCAGAAAAGGCGTGATCAAATGATCAAAGGGGCCGTCAGCCTTTTTAAGGAAAAGGGATTTCATCGGACGACGACAAGAGAAATCGCGAAAGCGGCCGGTTTTAGCATCGGGACACTTTATGAGTACATCCGCTCCAAGGAAGACGTCCTTTATCTCGTGTGCGACAGTATCTATGATCATGTTCGCGAGCGCCTCGAGCAGGATCTCGAGCAGAAAAAAGGCACGCTTTTGAGCCTGAAGATGGGTGTCCGTCATTATTTCCGAGTGATTGATGAGATGCAGGATGAGGTTCTTGTCATGTATCAAGAAGCCAAATCGCTGACGAAGGATGCCCTTCCCTATGTGCTGAAAAAAGAAATGGAAATGGCGGCGATGTTTGAGAGCTTGATCACAAGGTGCGTCGACAATGGCGAGCTGCAGTTATCAGAAAAGCAGATCGAATTGATCTCCCATAACATTATTGTCGAGGGCCAAATGTGGGCGTTCCGCCGCTGGGCGCTACAAAAATTATATACACTCGATGAATACATTGACCTGCAAACCGATCAATTGTTTCACGGCATTCATTCGTCCACACAAGCAAGGTCGTAATGCTGATTAAGTTGCGAACAGTGAATGGAGTTCATTTTTATAAAATGGTCTGAATGGGCTAAAAGTAGATGCGTTTATTTTTATAAAAATGGTCTAAAAGGAGGACTACGATGGGAAATTATCAGCCGAAGCATCATATTCGCTTTGTCACGGCTTCTAGTTTGTTTGACGGGCATGATGCTTCCATCAATATTATGAGGCGTATTCTTCAGGCAAGCGGGGCCGAGGTCATTCATCTTGGCCATAATCGCTCGGTTGAGGAGGTTGTGAACGCGGCGATTCAGGAGGATGTGCAGGGGATTGCGATTTCTTCATATCAAGGCGGGCATGTTGAATACTTTAAATATATGTACGATTTACTGAAGGAAAAAGGGGCACCGAACATCCGCATTTATGGCGGCGGCGGCGGTGTGATTATCCCGCGGGAAATAAATGAGCTGCATGAGTACGGGATTGCGTGGATTTTTTCCCCGGAAGATGGCCGGAAGTTAGGGCTTCAAGGTATGATTGACCGGATGCTGGAGGAGTGCGATTTTGCGACGGTTCCGCTGGATGTAGCTGAACAAATGGAGAAGCTGCCGACGGGTGATGTGAATGCGGTGGCGAAGTTGATTACCTTGGCTGAACTTCATGTCGATAAACGGAACGAGGCGGCGGCAACGGTTGAGCAGGTGCTTGACCAAGTAAAGTCACTGGAGAAGCGGATTCCAGTCGTCGGAATCACGGGTACGGGCGGAGCCGGAAAAAGTTCGTTGACCGATGAATTGATCCGCCGCTTTATTAATGAATTGCCGGATAAAAAGGTGGCGATTCTATCGGTGGATCCAACCAAGCAAAAGACGGGCGGTGCGCTGTTAGGGGACCGGATCCGCATGAATGCAATTTTTTCGCCGAATGTGTATATGCGCAGTCTGGCGACAAGGCATTCGAAGAGTGAATTATCACTGGCGATCAGCGATGCGGTTGCCGTCACGAAGGCTGCTGGCTTTGACCTCGTGATTGTCGAAACGAGCGGGATTGGCCAGGGGGATGCGGAAATCACGGAGATTTGCGATGTGTCCTTGTACGTGATGACGAGTGAATTTGGGGCGCCGTCCCAGCTTGAAAAGATTGATATGATTGATTTTGCTGACCTGATTGTCATTAATAAGTTTGAGCGCAAGGGCTCGGAGGATGCAAGGCGTCAGGTTCAAAAGCAGTATCAGCGGAGCCATATGCTGTTTGAAAAAGACATCGATGATATGCCAGTTTATGGAACGATTGCGAGCCAGTTCAATGACCTGGGCACGAATGCATTGTTCGCGGCCTTGATTGAAAAAATTAATGACAAAATGGGCACCGGCTGGGTGACTTCTTTTAGTAAAAATGCTCTTGTGGAGAAGCAAAATGTGATTATTCCAACCGACCGTCGTTATTATTTACGTGAAATATCCGAAACGGTGCGCGGTTATCATAAGAAAGCTGAAGAACAGGCGAATATTGCCCGGAAGTTATTCCAGTTAGAAGGGGCGATTGAAGCGGTAAGCGATGCGGCGGTGATTGCTGCTTTAGAAGTGGTGAAGCGAGAAACCGAGGCGCGTCTGACACCAGAATCACGGAAAATTATTGATTCGTGGGCACAGACAAAGGCGGCCTATTCTGGCGATAAGTTTGTGACGAGGATTCGTGATAAAGAGATAATCACGGTGTTAAAAACGAAAAGCCTTTCAGGGCTCGACATTCCGAAAGTGGTGCTGCCGAGGTATAAGGATTATGGTGAAATTCTCCGCTGGGTCTACCAGGAAAATGTGCCGGGTTCGTTCCCGTATACGGCGGGTGTATTCCCGTTCAAGCGTGAGGGTGAAGATCCGAAACGGCAGTTTGCGGGTGAAGGGACACCGGAGCGGACGAATCGCCGCTTCCATTATTTATCGAAGGATGATGAGGCGAAGCGGTTAAGCACCGCGTTTGACTCCGTGACGCTTTACGGTGAAGACCCGGATTACCGCCCAGATATTTTCGGGAAAATCGGGGAGAGCGGCGTCAATGTTTGTACGCTAGATGATATGAAAAAGCTATATGACGGTTTTGACCTGTGCCATCCGTCGACATCGGTTTCGATGACGATTAATGGACCAGCACCGATCATTTTAGCGATGTTTATGAATACAGCTATCGACCAGCAGGTGCAGCGGAAGGAAGCGGAACTTGGCCGTGTGTTAACGGTTGAAGAGTTTGCGGAGGTACGGGCCTATACGTTACGGACGGTGCGCGGTACGGTGCAGGCCGATATTTTAAAAGAAGACCAAGGTCAAAATACATGTATTTTTTCAACTGAGTTTGCTCTAAGGATGATGGGCGATATTCAGCAATATTTCATCGAACATCTAGTCCGCAATTATTATTCCGTGTCGATTTCGGGCTATCATATTGCGGAAGCTGGTGCAAATCCGATTTCGCAGCTGGCGTTTACATTGTCAAATGGGTTTACGTATGTGGAATACTATTTAAGCCGCGGCATGAACATTGATGATTTTGCCCCGAACTTGTCGTTCTTTTTCTCGAATGGCTTGGATCCAGAATATACGGTGATTGGCCGTGTCGCACGACGAATTTGGGCAACGGTGATGCGCAATAAATACGGTGCCAACGAGCGCAGCCAAAAATTAAAGTATCATGTCCAGACGTCTGGCCGTTCGCTTCATGCCCAAGAAATTGACTTTAATGATATCCGGACGACACTGCAGGCATTAATGGCCCTGCAGGATAACTGTAATTCGCTCCATACAAATGCATATGATGAGGCCATTACGACGCCAACGGAAGAATCCGTACGCCGGGCGATGGCGATTCAGATGATTATTACCAAAGAACATGGTTTAGCGAAAAATGAAAATCCGTTGCAAGGTTCGTTTATTGTCGAGGAGCTAACCGATCTTGTCGAGGAAGCGGTACTACAGGAGTTTGAGCGTTTGAATGACCGCGGCGGTGTACTTGGTTCAATGGAGACACAGTATCAGCGCGGCAAAATTCAAGATGAATCGATGTATTATGAAATGAAAAAGCATACCGGCGAATTACCGATTATCGGCGTGAATACGTATTTGAATCCGAATCCTCCGTCAGCGGAAGATGTCAACAATATGGAAATAGCGCGCGCATCCTACGAAGAGAAGGAACTGCAAATCGTCAATTTACGGGCCTTCCAGGAAAGTCATGCAGATGCTTCAGGGGCAGCTTTGAAGCGCTTAAAAGAGGCCGCCGTCAACAATGGCAATATTTTTGCCGAATTAATGGAAACCGTTAAAGTAGCCAGCCTCGGACAAATCACGAGAGCCCTGTACGAAGTGGGCGGACAATATCGACGAAATATGTAAAGTGCGGTGTCAGGCACCATGTGAATGTTTCACATGGTGCCTGACACCAATTTTTGTAATAAAACTTATTTTATGAGATATTAATATCTGCGTTAATCTTATATAATCGATTTAGCGTACATACTCCGAAGGTTTTGGGCAGGTGAGCAAATGAAGGTAAGTCATATATTGGTGGTTTTAATTGTTTGTGCCTGGCCATTAAATTATCTCTATCAACTTCAGCTAGGCGCGATTTCGTTCTTGCTGCTAGCAATCTTCTTTCTAGTGATATCTATTAAGGAGATGAAAAAGCAGAAGCAAGCCAAGAAAACTAAGAAAACTAATAGTGAAAAGGCCCATCCGCAAAAATTCAAATGAAACAACGACTAGCACTAGCATAAACCGGAAGAATTTGTTTATAATGAAGAATATGTATTTTTAAGAGAAAAGCGGAAGCGCCCGTTTAGCGAAGTACACTAGTCGCTGGGAGCTGGAAAATTCTTAAGTTTATATTAATTAACCTTATTGTTATGTCCGTTAATCACTCATTTAAGAGTGTTAAATAGAGAAAGGAAGTGCCCATATTGAGTTTAGCACAATACTCAAAAGAGGAATTAAAAGAGTTTTCCCTTATGGAAATGGCTTTTGAATTTTTGAAAAATAGTAAGGAACCGATTGCCTTTAATGATCTATTAAAAGAAATTAAGAAGGCATCTGGGATTACTGAGCAAGAAATTCAATCAAGACTAGCACAATTTTACACCGACATAAATGTAGATGGCCGTTTCCTTTCATTAGGAAGTAACCGCTGGGGACTTCGCGTTTGGTATCCAGTCGATACTGCTGAAGAAGAAGTTGTCACTGTTGTGAAACCTAAGAAGAAAAAGGCGAAGAAGGTTGTCGACGAAGAAGATTTCGATGAAATCGATGAAGTGGATGAAATTGAAGATGATTTTGATGACTTTGATGATGAAGATGATCTCCTTGATGATGAAGATGATCTTGATATCGACGAAGTAGATGAGTTTGACGAAGACGATGATGATGATGTGATCGAGGACGAGCTTGAGATTGACTTGGATGAAGAAGATGACCTCGATGATGATCTTGAGGAAGAAGAAGTGTTTGAAGAAGAGGAAGTAGAAGAAGACTAATCGACTTGACATTTTATTCGTGCCCTTGTAGAATCACTTTTGGGCTCCTTAAAAAAGGACGATACGTTATTTACTTATAATACGCTCCCTACCAAAAGTAGGAGAGCGTTTTTTATTGTTCCAAATTTTTTCGGGCGTAAGGAAAATATTTTTTTACAAAAACCCTTAAACAAACTGAATAATGTACAAACTGTATAAGAGGGGGAAATATTTATGACAAAATATATTTTTGTAACTGGTGGTGTGGTTTCATCACTGGGAAAAGGAATTACGGCAGCATCTTTAGGGCGCTTATTGAAAAATCGGGGCGTGAATGTAACCATTCAAAAATTCGACCCTTACATTAACGTCGACCCTGGAACAATGAGTCCGTACCAGCACGGTGAAGTATTCGTTACCGGTGATGGCGCTGAAACAGATTTGGACTTAGGTCACTATGAGCGTTTTATCGACATCAACTTAAACAAGTACAGCAACGTAACAACCGGAAAAATTTATTCGACGGTTTTACGGAAAGAGCGCCGCGGTGATTATTTGGGTGCAACCGTACAGGTTATTCCGCATATCACCAATGAAATTAAGGAGCGCTGCTTCCGCGCCGGTAAAGAAACGAATGCCGATGTAGTAATTACTGAGATTGGCGGAACGGTAGGCGATATTGAATCACTCCCATTCCTTGAGGCGATTCGCCAAATCAAGAGCGATATTGGCTCGGAAAATGTGATGTACATTCACTGTACGCTGATTCCGTATATTAAAGCAGCGGGTGAAATGAAAACAAAGCCGACCCAGCACAGCGTGAAAGAGCTGCGCAGCCTCGGAATTCAGCCAAACATTATTGTCGTGCGGACGGAAATGCCGGTTTCACAGGATATGAAGGATAAAATTGCTTTGTTCTGTGATATTGATGCAAAAGCTGTAATCGAATGTCGCGATGCCGATACGCTTTATTCGATTCCACTAGCGCTTCAAGATCAAAATATGGACCAAATCGTCTGCGATCATTTGAAATTAGTTACGAACGAAGCGGATATGACGGAGTGGAAAGCACTCGTTAACCGCGTCATCAACCTTTCGAATAAGACGCGCATTGGTCTTGTCGGAAAATATGTGGAGCTTCAGGATGCCTATATTTCTGTCGTGGAAGCGATGAAACATGCCGGTTATGCGTTTGATACCGAAGTTGAAATTAAATGGATTAATGCCGAAGAGGTTACACGTGAAAATGTGGCTGAGTTATTGAATGATGTCGACGGTGTCCTTGTTCCGGGCGGATTTGGTGACCGCGGGATTGAAGGGAAAATTGAAGCGACGCGCTATGCTCGTGAAGTGAAGAAGCCCTTCCTTGGTATTTGTTTAGGGATGCAGCTGGCAACGATTGAATTTGCCCGCAATGTGCTTGGACTTCAAGGTGCGCATTCTGCAGAATTTGATGCGGATACAGCTCATCCGATTATTGATTTGCTTCCAGAGCAGAAGGATGTTGAGGATTTAGGCGGCACGCTGCGTTTAGGTCTTTATCCTGCGCGTATTGTTGAGGGCTCGAAGGCGTTTGAAGCGTATGAAGAAGAGGTTATTTATGAGCGCCACCGCCATCGTTATGAGTTTAACAATCATTATCGTCAAGACATGGAAGCTCTCGGCTTTGTGTTCTCTGGAACAAGTCCGGATGGCCGTTTAGTTGAGATTGTGGAACTGAAGGACCATCCTTGGTTTGTAGCGTCGCAATTCCATCCGGAATTCGTCTCTAGACCAACACGTCCGCAGCCCTTGTTCCGTGACTTTATTAAAGCAACGATTCAAAAATAAGTTTTGTGGTCAGGACCAGTTTAGTTGCTGGTCCTGTTTTTTTATCTTTGGGTTTTTATAAACAGGGTATTTGTGTCAGGTTATACAAAGGCGATTTTTATAAAAAGGAAACTTGCAGTGAAATATATATAGGGGATTTTTGTAAAATGGTATTAGCATTATGCGGGTAATTTCCATTTATTGTCTAATTGCACAAAACTACTTCAAAATGGCAAAAAAGCATGTCGAAAATGCACAAAACCACCCCAAAATGGCACAAAAGCCAAAAGTCTATATTTTTGACTTCTTAACCCCCCGGGAAATAATCAAGGGCATTAAAAAAACAGGGTTATTCACCCCGTTTTACTCCTCATATTCTGCTAAAATCTCCTCAATCGTAAATTTCAAGCCGAAATAAACGAATAATGCTGCCATCGATGACGGATACCCATAGCGATTTCCAAAATCATCGGGGAGGAGGCCTTTCGTCAGGCGCAAATCGATATGGAGATCGGCCAACTCTTGCAATTTTCCACCCTCCGGAACAGCCGTGGAAACAGCCACAAAAGGAATCGCCTTTTCCTGAAGTTGAGCGGCCACCTCCATGGCGTCTTCATCACTTGCATACCGCGAGAAAAGCAGCACCCGATCAGAGTCAGTTAGTTCTCCCACATGCTCAAACACCTTTGCTCCCTTTAATGGTTCGGCTCCCTCTAAAGCTTCGAACTCAACCGCCTTCATTTCCTTCGTGGCAAAAATATATATCGGCCCTTGCGCAAGCAAGCGGGCGCCATCTTCAAAGGAATATTCCTCTTTTTCCTCAATCCGCTTCAATAGACCGGTTAATTGAGTAGTAAACATTTTTAACATAAAAACCCTCCTATTCACCCTCTTATTATAAGCATTTTTTCGCCACTGCAAAAATAAAAGAAAAATATCAAAATTTCTGCAGGAGAATTTCTCTTTCAGCGAGAAATATAACAAGTGAGAGATATAGGGATAATAAAAAAGCAATTTAAAAATAAGGAAGAGGTGGAGTTATGAAAGAGAAAATTTTAATCGTTGATGATCAGTTTGGCATTCGAATCCTACTAAATGAAGTGTTTCAAAAAGAAGGGTATCAGACCTTTCAGGCTGCCAATGGTATTCAGGCCCTTGAAATTGTAACAAAGCATGACCCCGACCTTGTCCTATTGGATATGAAAATTCCTGGAATGGACGGTATCGAGATTTTAAAAAGAATGAAAGTAATCGATCCAGAAATCCGCGTCATTATCATGACAGCTTATGGCGAGTTGGATATGATTCAAGAAGCGAAGGACCTTGGGGCGATCACTCATTTTGCCAAGCCGTTTGACATTGATGATATTCGTGCAGCCGTTCGAAAACACATCCCTCAAAAGATGAATTAACGTCATTTTTTAATAAAAAACATAAGAACTGTGGGAATAGTTAAATGGACGCGCTTTCATTATGACAGTTTATAAAACTCTGACTTTTTAATGGCATTTCGAACTTTGGTTTGATATGATACATATGAACTTTTTACTGGTTGGTTATCTTTTTCAAGTAATACATAATCCGTAAAATTGAGGGAAAACCTTAATATGGAAGGACCATTTTTGAAAAAGATAGCGACCTAAACTAAGGAGGAAGAGAAATGCCATTAGTTTCAATGAAAGAAATGCTCATCAAAGCAAAAGCAGAAGGCTATGCGGTTGGGCAATTTAACTTAAATAACCTAGAATTTACACAAGCCATTCTTCAAGCAGCACAAGCTGAAAATTCACCAGTTATCCTTGGGGTATCTGAAGGTGCTGCCCGTTATATGTCTGGCTTCAAAACCGTTGTAAAAATGGTTGAAGGCTTAATGGAAGACTTGAAAGTGACAGTACCAGTGGCCATTCACCTTGACCACGGTTCAAGCTTTGAAAAATGTAAAGAAGCGATTGATGCAGGCTTCACATCTGTTATGATCGATGCTTCTCACCACCCATTTGAAGAAAATATCGAAATTACTTCTAAAGTAGTTGACTATGCTCATTCAAAAGGTGTTTCTGTTGAAGCGGAATTAGGAACTGTTGGCGGCCAGGAAGACGATGTTATCGCTGAAGGCGTCATTTACGCAGATCCAAAAGAATGTGAAGAACTTGTAAAACGCACAGGTATCGACTGCCTTGCACCTGCATTAGGTTCTGTTCACGGTCCTTACAAAGGCGAACCAAACCTTGGTTTTGCTGAAATGGAAGAAATCGGCAAGATTACTGGTCTTCCATTAGTCCTTCACGGCGGAACTGGTATCCCATTAAAGGATATCCAAAAGTCTGTTTCACTTGGAACAGCAAAAATCAATGTGAATACAGAAAATCAAATCGCATCTGCAAAAGCTGTTCGTGAAACATTAGCAGTAAAAACAGAAGAATACGATCCGCGTAAATATTTAGGACCAGCTCGTGATGCCATCAAAGCAACAGTTATTGGCAAAATTCGTGAATTCGGTTCTTCAGGCAGAGCGTAAGACAATTCTGAAAAACGGGAACAATGTCGTTTTTATATTTGTTCCAAATATGATAAAATGAAAACCGTCCTTACCAAAGGGCGGTTTCAGTCTGTAAAAGAAAACTGAAAATTGAATCAGCAATCATTGCAGTCTCCATTCGTAATCCAGTTCACGTGACAGAAGCCGCGTTTAGAGGCGCTCATATTGCAACCATTCCATACAAAGTATTAATGGGATTATTCCATCATCCATTAACAGATAAGGGCATTGAAGGCTTCCTAACAGATTGGAAAGCTCGTACAGAGGTAGAAATTTCCAGTTTTATGAAAAAAATTTTCATTACCATACATGAAAATAGAATTTTGGTGTAAACTAAAGGATAGACAAACTGTCGGATTTTGACTTTTCATGATGGAAAAATATACCTAGAGCCTCATTCAGTAATAAGCGGATGCGTACCGATTGACTTACAAGGGCTTAGAAGGGAGTCGAAAAATGGAAAAACTTAAAATTGCGGGTGGATATCCGTTAAAGGGAACTGTACGGATCAGCGGGGCAAAAAACAGTGCTGTCGCGTTAATTCCTGCAACAATTTTAGCGGAATCACCAGTGACAATTGAGGGATTGCCGGACATTTCAGATGTTGAAATCTTAAAGGACCTCCTTGAAGAAATCGGCGGTAATGTTCAGCTCTCTGACAACGATATGACGGTCGACCCATCTACGATGATTTCCATGCCCCTGCCAAACGGGAAAGTAAAAAAGCTCCGTGCTTCTTATTACTTAATGGGTGCTATGCTCGGCCGGTTTAAAAAGGCGGTAATTGGCTTACCTGGCGGCTGCCATTTAGGACCAAGACCGATTGATCAGCATATTAAAGGTTTCGAAGCACTTGGGGCCCAAATCACCAATGAACAAGGTGCGATTTATTTACGGGCGGACGAGCTTCGCGGCGCACGGATTTATCTCGACGTCGTCAGTGTGGGAGCAACGATTAATATCATGCTAGCGGCTGTTCGGGCTAAAGGCCGGACGGTGATTGAAAATGCGGCGAAAGAGCCAGAAATCATTGATGTGGCGACGCTGCTAACAAGTATGGGTGCGAAAATTAAAGGCGCAGGAACAGACGTGATCCGTATCGATGGTGTGGAATCACTCCATGGCTGCCGCCACACCATTATTCCAGACCGAATTGAAGCTGGCACGTATATGATTTTAGGCGCAGCGGTGGGCGAAGGCGTGTTAATTGATAACGTCATCCCGCAGCATTTAGAATCATTAATTGCCAAACTGCGCGAAATGGGTGTTCGTGTCGAATCCGGCGATGATCAAGTGTTTGTTGACGGGTCAACAAAATTAAAGGCTGTCGACATTAAAACGCTTGTTTATCCTGGGTTTCCGACCGATTTACAGCAACCGTTTACAACACTCCTGACAAAAGCTGCTGGCTCAAGTGTTGTGACAGACACGATTTACGGTGCCCGCTTTAAGCATATCGATGAACTAAGAAGAATGAACGCCAATATCAAGGTGGAAGGACGCTCAGCCATCATAAATGGCCCGATTCAGCTTGAAGGTGCCAAAGTGAAGGCAAGCGACCTCAGGGCAGGAGCAGCTCTTGTCATTGCCGGATTGATTGCCGAAGGAATTACTGAAGTAACCGGTCTTGAACATATAGACCGCGGCTATAGTGACCTTGTCGGAAAATTAAACGGACTCGGTGCAACCATTTGGCGGGAAGCGTTGACAAAAGAAGAAGTAGAACAGATGAAGAACACATAGACAGAAAGCAAAGTTCGGGAGATAAACATAAGACATAGGGAGATGGAGACCGATGGAAAGAAGTTTAACGATGGAGCTTGTCCGTGTCACAGAAGCAGCAGCACTAGCTTCAGCCCGTTGGATGGGCCGTGGGAAAAAAGATGAGGCCGATGGTGCAGCTACTTCTGCCATGCGCGATGTGTTTGACACCGTACCAATGAAGGGAACAGTTGTCATTGGTGAAGGGGAAATGGATGAAGCACCAATGCTTTATATTGGTGAAAAACTTGGGACAGGCTACGGACCACGCGTCGATGTTGCAGTTGACCCGCTCGAAGGTACCAATATTTTAGCATCAGGCGGCTGGAATGCTTTAGCGGTTCTTGCGATTGCTGACCATGGCAACCTTCTTCATGCTCCTGATATGTACATGGAAAAAATCGCGGTTGGGCCCGAAGCAGTCGGACATATTGATATTAATGCGTCTGTTCTGGACAACTTAAAGGCCGTTGCCAAAGCGAAAAATAAAGATATCGAGGATGTCGTGGCGACTGTCTTAAATCGTGAGCGCCATGAACATATCATTGCTCAGCTTCGTGAAGCGGGGGCAAGAATCAAGTTAATCAATGATGGTGACGTGGCAGGTGCCATTAATACGGCATTCGACAATACCGGCGTGGATATTCTCTTTGGTTCTGGCGGTGCTCCTGAAGGCGTTCTGTCTGCTGTTGCCTTAAAATGTCTTGGCGGCGAAATTATCGGTAAACTATTGCCGCAAAATGATGGGGAGCTTGAGCGCTGCATCAAAATGGGCCTCGATGTCAATCGCGTCCTGCGGATGGAGGACCTTGTCAAAGGCGATGACGCCATTTTTGCTGCGACAGGGATTACCGACGGAGAATTGCTGCGCGGTGTTCAATTCAAAGGATCCTACGGTTCGACCCACTCAATCGTTATGCGTGCCAAATCAGGCACCGTCCGTTTTGTCGAAGGTCGTCATAGTTTAAAGAAAAAACCTAATTTAGTGATTAAATAGGCAATGCCTCAAGTTGGGTGCCTGACACCAGTGCGTGTCAGGCACCCTTCATGGCATAAAGTCTCTCCTAAATTAAAAAACTCCTATTACACTCGATTAGGAATTTTGAAAGAACTCCTTCACAGAAAAAATTCCCAATGAATGAGAATAGAAAATTTAGTTGATTAATTTTTTGCATAGAGGGTAAAATAGTAATTGTTTTATGCATTATTTCTGCAATTCTATTCATTTCTTTTCTACTTCTATTTCAATTCCTCAACTCTCTTAATTATTATCTGATTGAAAGAAATGGCTGTGTTAGAGGTCATTGTTGATTTATAGCCTACGTTGATTGGAGCGGAAGGTGCGAAGACTCCTGCGCGAGGACGGGTCAGAGGAGACCCCACAGGCGCTTTGCGGCGAGGAGGCTTCCCAAACCGGCGGCGCTGCGCACCTGGAGCGGAAATCAACGACCAAGTTTAAAGAGCCAAAAAAATAAAAGTGTGGTGCACAAATGGACTTAACAATTTCAAGTTTAGAAAATATGAAGCTGAAGGAGCTTTATGAGCTTGCTCGCGAATATAAAGTGACTTATTACAGCAAATTAACAAAAAAAGAATTAATTTTTGCCATCCTGAAATCTCGTGCGGAACAGCAGGGGTACTTTTTCATGGAAGGCGTCTTGGAAATCATCCAATCAGAGGGATTTGGATTCTTACGACCAATTAACTACTCGCCAAGCTCAGAGGATATCTATATTTCTGCTTCGCAAATCCGCCGCTTCGACCTTCGTAATGGGGATAAAGTTTCCGGTAAGGTACGACCTCCAAAGGAAAATGAGCGTTATTATGGACTATTGCACGTAGAGGCTGTCAACGGGGAAGATCCGGAATCAGCGAAAGAACGGGTGTACTTCCCAGGCCTCACACCATTATATCCAAACAGACAGATGAAACTAGAAACGACGCAAAAACATCTATCGACAAGAATTATGGACGTTGTCGCACCGGTTGGTTTTGGGCAGCGTGGCTTAATCGTCGCTCCGCCAAAAGCGGGTAAAACAATGCTGTTAAAAGAAATTGCGAACAGCATTACAACGAACCATCCGGAAGTGGAATTAATCATGCTGTTAATCGATGAACGTCCGGAAGAAGTGACCGACATCGAGCGTTCGGTTGCCGGTGACGTGGTCAGTTCGACGTTTGACGAAGTACCTGAAAATCATATTAAAGTAGCGGAGCTGGTGCTTGACCGCGCGATGCGATTAGTCGAGCACAAACGCGATGTTGTGATCCTGATGGATAGTATTACGCGTCTGGCTCGTGCATACAACCTTGTAATTCCTCCAAGCGGAAGGACGCTTTCTGGTGGTATTGACCCAGCAGCCTTCCACCGTCCGAAGCGTTTCTTCGGGGCAGCCCGTAATATCGAAGAGGGCGGCAGTTTGACGATTCTTGCGACGGCTTTAGTCGATACAGGCTCACGGATGGATGACGTGATTTATGAGGAATTTAAAGGGACAGGTAATATGGAACTGCATCTTGACCGTCAGTTGGCTGAACGTCGTATTTTCCCTGCGCTTGATATCCGTCGTTCGGGAACGCGTAAGGAAGAGCTCTTGATTCCGAAGGATCATTTGGATAAATTATGGGCGATCAGAAAATCGATGTCAGATTCACCAGATTTTGCGGAACGCTTCTTGAAAAAATTAAGACAAACTAAGACGAATGAAGAGTTCTTCGCACAACTAGGGGAAGAGCTGAAATCTAGACGTTCGTAGTCGATGCGGTGAAGTGGTCAAATTAAGCCGGTCCTAGTCCATTAGGTATCGGACAACCCTGGTAAAGGGGGGCATGATGGGTTCCTTTTTAAAAAAGAAACCAATAAATCCCAACTTGCCAAAGATGGCTTTGCTTGTTATAATGAGTGCAGTGTGTTTTTAGTATTTCAGTGCTTGTTTTTACAGGTGCTTTATATAACTCTGTTTCGAAAGATTCAGGGCGGAAGGAGATGAAAAGAATGAAAGCAGGAATTCATCCAAATTATAAAACAGTAACGGTGACTTGTGCATGCGGAAACACTTTTGAAACTGGTTCAGTGAAGAAAGAAATTCGCGTTGAAACTTGTTCAGAATGTCATCCATTTTATACTGGTCGTCAAAAATTCGCTGAAGCTGGCGGACGTGTTGACCGTTTCAACAAGAAATACGGCATCAAGAGCCAACAGCAACAATAATTGTAAAAAGTACAGGCAAGCAGCAATTTACTTGCCTGTTTTTTATTTAAATAAAATTCAAATAATTGATAGATATTTAAGGATTTGCTTGGAAGGAGACGCCGTTTTATGTATTTAATGAAGCAAAGCGGATGGGTTGAGGTTATCTGTGGCAGTATGTTTTCTGGGAAATCGGAGGAATTGATTCGCCGCGTTAGACGTGCTCAGTTCGCCAAACAAAAGATAGCTGTTTTTAAGCCAAAAATTGATAATCGCTATCACGATCAATCTGTCGTTTCTCATAATGGATCTTCTTTTGATGCGAAGCCAATTACTCATTCGATTGAGATTCTTCACCATGTGGAAGCGGATATGGATATTATCGCCATTGATGAGGTTCAGTTTTTTGATGAGGGGATTCTCAGGGTTGTGCAACAGCTGGCTGACAGCGGCCATCGGGTGGTTTGTGCGGGTCTTGATATGGATTTCCGCGGTGAGCCGTTTGGGCAGATGCCTGCGTTGATGGCGATTGCTGAATCGGTGACGAAGCTGCAGGCGGTCTGTTCTGTTTGTGGTTCGCCTTCAAGCCGGACGCAGCGTCTGATTGATGGACGTCCAGCCTCTTACCATGACCCAGTCATATTAGTGGGTGCCTCCGAAGCGTACGAGCCCCGCTGCCGTCATCATCACGAAGTCCCAAAAACGGTGTCCTATACTGTTCATGCATAGACCAAGAAGTTACAAATGAATGTCAGGGTTGGTTGAGTTTACATATAATTAGTGCCTGACACCATTGGAAAAACTGTCTGAGAAGGGATTCTCAGGCAGTTTTTTTGTTTGATTAGGAGGAAATTTGCGGTTTGGCGGAATGTTTGGGTAGTTTGGCGGAATAAACTTCGAGTTCGGCGGAATTCTGGGGAGTTTGGCTGAAAAAACTTTGGAAGTTGGCGGAATCCCTTGTGGGACCGCCAAATTCCTCCTCCCGGACTTGGAAAGAATTCACTCGACCTGTTGCTGCCGTGACCGGGCATGATAGTAATGGGAGGTGTAAGATGCAAAAATTTATGTTGTTTCTCTCATTAAGTATGTTGTTTTTAGTAAGCGGCTGTAACGGGAATCAGGGTGGGAATCATGGGAATGAAGAAGCTTATGACCTACGGAGCGACCAATCCGCACCCAATTATATGTCCAATCGTGGCAATGACCGCAACAAGCCGACGAATATGTCGGATCGGGGCAAGAATAAGCAGCATATGGTCGAAGATGATATCACCAATCAAAATCCGAACTTCCTTGACCTGAAGAGGACAGGAAGCGCCAGCGAAGCTGGTGCGAATAATCAAGGCAACGATATCCAAAAGGCTAAGCAAGTCATCGCGGATTCCAATGAGTTTACAGCCGATTCCATCTGGATCAACGGCGACCGGATGTGGGTATCTGTTTATAAAAAAGGAATGCAGTCTGAGCGGGGAAAAATTAATGCCGAAGCACGACTCCATCGGAAACTAATCCAGGCCTTGCCGCGGTATAAAATTGAAGTACGTGTCAAAGAAGATCGAAGGTAGCATGCTCTGATTATCAGGGCATGTTTTTTCTACGGCCGTAGCTTGAGTTCCTTTTTAAAAAAAGGATTTTGACCTGAAAAATCACTCTGCGAAAAAATTTCCCCTTAATTTGGTTTTGACGGTTGTTTTCACCTATACTATAATTAGAATGTTATGGACAAAAAATTGAGGTGAATAGACCGTGTTTGATCGTCTTCAATCGGTGGAAGATCGTTATGATAAGTTGAATGAACTTTTGAGCGACCCACAAATTATTAATGATTCAAAGAAACTTCGTGAATATTCAAAAGAACAATCTGATATACAAGAAACTGTACTAACGTATCGTGAATATAAAGAGACGCGCGAACAGCTTCAGGATGCCAAGGCGATGCTTGATGAGAAGCTGGATGCGGATATGCGTGAAATGGTGAAGGAAGAAGTTAATGAGCTGGAAGCGCAAATCGTTGAGTTGGAAGCTAAGATGAAACTATTGCTGATTCCAAAGGATCCGAATGATGACAAGAACGTTATCTTTGAAATCCGCGGGGCAGCGGGCGGGGATGAAGCGGCCTTGTTTGCTGGGAATTTATATCGCATGTACAGCCGTTATGCGGAAGCGCAGGGCTGGAAGACGGAATTGATTGATGCGAACCCGACTGGTCTTGGCGGTTATAAGGAAATTAGTTTTATGATCAACGGCCAGGGTGCCTATTCGAAATTGAAGTATGAGAACGGCGCACACCGTGTGCAGCGTGTTCCGGAGACGGAGTCAAGCGGCCGGATTCATACGTCGACGGCGACAGTTGTTTGTTTGCCGGAAGCGGAAGAATTAGAAGTGGAAATCAATGATAAAGATATCCGTTTTGATGCGTTTGCGTCAAGTGGCGCCGGCGGACAGTCCGTTAATACGACAATGTCAGCTGTTCGGTTAACGCATATTCCAACTGGGATTGTGGTTTCGATTCAGGATGAGAAATCGCAGCACAAGAACAAAGATAAAGCGATGAAGGTTTTACGCGCACGGATTTATGATAAGTATCAACAGGAAGCACAGGCGGAGTATGATTCTGTCCGTAAATCTGCGGTTGGTACGGGTGACCGTTCGGAGCGGATTCGTACGTATAACTTCCCGCAAAACCGGGTGACGGACCACCGTATTGGCTTGACGATTCAAAAGCTTGATCAAATTTTAGAAGGCAAGCTCGATGATGTCATCGATGCGCTGATTATGGATGATCAAGCGCGCAGGCTGGAAAGTGCCTCTAATGAGTAAAAAAGTCTATGAAGCTCTTCAATGGGCTTCTTCTTTTTTAGTTTCAGCGCATCGTGATGAGAATGCAGGGGAGCTGTTACTTCGCCATTTCACCGGAATGTCGCGGGCGCAGTTGTTTGCGAATGTCCGCGATGACCTAGCTCCGGGCGTGTGGGAAGTCTTTGAAAAAGCGGTTGGTGAACACGTGAAGGGTGTGCCGGTCCAATATATCATCGGGACGGAGGAGTTTTACGGGCGCCCGTTTATCGTCAATGAAGAGGTGCTGATCCCGAGGCCGGAAACGGAAGAACTCGTCTACGGTGCACTTCAACGGATCAAGCGGCTGTTCAGTGGAGAGCGGGTTATCAGGTTAGCGGATATCGGGACCGGGAGCGGCGCCATCGCGATTACAATGAAGCTGGAAGAAGCGGAACTTCGAGTGTCAGGCACCAAAAATCCTATCAAGCCAGGGGAAATGGTGTCAGGCACCATTCCTCCTATCGAGCCAGTGTTAATGGTGTCAGGCACTGATATTGCGGAGGCGTCGCTGGCTGTGGCGCGGGAGAATGCGGCCCGGCTTGGGGCGGAGGTGGAGTTTGTTCAGGGGGATTTGCTTGGCCCGTTTATGGAGAACGGGGCTCGGTTTGATGTGATCCTCTCGAATCCACCGTATATTCCGCTCGGTGACATGACGGCGATGTCGGAGGTTGTGACGGAGCATGAGCCGCACCGGGCTTTGTTTGCGGGGACGGATGGCTTGGATTTTTACCGCCGCTTTATGGTTGAGCTGCCGCGGGTACTAGAGAAGCGCGCGCTGGTTGGATTTGAAATTGGGGCCGGTCAGGGCGAAGCGGTAGCTGAGCTTTTTCAAAAAGCTTTTGAAAGTGTAAAGGTAGAGATTGTGAATGATTTAAATGGCAAGGACCGGATGGTGTTTGCGGAGATTGGCTTCGGGGCTTAGGTTCGGGTCATGTGGCGAATTTACTATAATGAAAATCATAAAAAAGCTCAGAGTATGATGGCTCTGAGCTTTTTTATAGTTCAATTAGATAGGATGTCATTTCTTTTATTTTGGAGTTATTACGGGAACTGGCAAATAGGTATACGTTACTGAATGCAAATTTCTTTTTGTTTTCTACGATTTGGGTACCGTTAACTGAGCCGTGATAGCCGTGGGTGATAATGGTGATAATCTGCAGTTCGGTTACTTTATTATTTTGGTTTTGTTTGAGGATTTCGATCACTTTTTCTTTTCCTTGGAACTGATGTTGGCCGATGATATTCCAGTGAAAATCGTCGGTGATATTCTCTGATAGAAAAGCGAGGTCATTGTGTGCAAAAGCGATGCTAAATTCTTTGAGGTATGCTTTTTTGGGTGCGTTGCCGCAATCGTCGGGGCAAATTACTTTTAAGTCCACGTATTCCGATTTTGAATGATCCATTTTTTACACTCCATTTTCCTTAGATTTATTTTCTACAGAAAGACCTTCTACATATTTTAACATATATTAGGTTTTATCCTTTTGAGTGGAAGACATCCAATCGTTTCTTTGGAAAATATCAAAATTTAATAGTTTAAGATTCTGGCATTTTGTCCAAAATGAAGGTATCGAAGGGACGGTGCTAGAATTGAAAAGTAAAGTGATTGTTTGGGGATATCTTATCGTTTTGTCTTTAGGGACGATGTTGAGTTTATATATGCCGAAGACGGAAGCCGCAGCGAAAGAATCGATTGTGATTCCTGGTGAAGCGATTCGGCTCAGGATTCTTGCGAATAGTGATTTTGAAGAGGATCAAGCCATTAAACGGAAAGTCCGCGATGCGGTGAATGCACAGATTACCCTGTGGGTTCAGGATTTAACGTCGATGGAAAAAGCAAGAACGGTCATCAAGTCGAAGCTTCCTGAGATTCAAGCGATTTCGGAACAAGTGGTCCGCGATCAAGGGTCCGATCAATCAGTGAAAGTGGAGTTTGGCAAGGTTCAGTTTCCGACGAAATTATATGGTCAATTTTTATATCCAGCTGGTGAATATCAAGCGATTTTGATTACGTTAGGTTCGGGGGAAGGAGCGAACTGGTGGTGCGTGCTTTACCCACCATTATGCTTTCTTGATTTTTCAAATGGTGTAGCTGTCAGTGATGGCTTTGAGGGAGAGAAAAAGGCGAAGGCAAAAACGGTGAGACCTGCTACTGCTAAGTCCGAGGAAAAGGTTGAAAAGGCCAAAACGGTGGCAACGGTTGAAAAGGTAAAAGAAGAAGTAAAAGAAGAAGCAAGCTCAGTTGAAGATACGAAAGCGGTGGAGGTTAAGGGAGAAAAAGAGGTTGAGGTCAAGTCTGAAAAAGAGGAAAAAGCCACAACTGTGGATGAAGAAGAAATGAAGAAGCCGGAGAGGTTGATTGAAAAAGATGCGCCGGTGTTCAATGAGATAATGGTTGAGGTTGAAGATGAGCCGGTGAAGTTGGCTAAAAAGGATGCGCCTGTGTATACTGCTGAAGATGAAAAGCCGGTGGAAGTGAAGTTTTTCGTCGTAGAGATGTGGGAGAAGATGTTTAATTAGACCAGTTCCAACAATGGGGCTGGTTTTTTGTGTGGAAAAATGCGGTGAGGCTGTAGTCGTTTCTTTAATAAAATTTTACTAGATTCCCGATTCTAGCGGTTCTATTTTTTCTAGCTCATCCATATTCATAGAGTAGAATCTTAAATAAAGAGGTGGAAGCGATGCAGGCATTGATTCGCAGAGCAAATAAACAAGACTTGGGCAGTTTACGACAGTTTTTATCCAGAGCTAACCTGGGGACGGATGGAATAACCGATGACACGATTGACTATTTTTTGCTGCTAGAGAATGAGGATGGCACCTTAAAGGGTTCGCTTGGCATGGAGGCCTTCACGGATTTCGGGCTCTTGCGCTCCCTCGTTGTTACACCTGGACAAGCTGAAAAGGAAATCTTCGTTCTTTTTGATCAAATGGTCCAATTAGCGAAAGAAAAAGGGATGAAAGGTTTGTTTTTGGCAACAAATAAGAGCGTAGCCTTACCATTTTTCGAAATATTGGGCTTCCAGAGGATTAACCGGGCAGAAATACCCAGCGAATTTTATCAATCTGAACATATTCGACACGTTTTAAATGTGGATAACTCTATATTTTTAAAATTTTCACTATAATTGTGGATATATCCACAAAGTTATCCACTATTTCAAGGAAGTTGTGCACAATTTGTGGATAACACTTGTGTTTATGCCCACCTTCTTTTATACTTTCAAACGTATTGAGCTAAAAATATGAGTCTAGGTGACTAAATTCGCCAAATTTCGCTAGAAGACTCATTCGTGATAAAGGTGGATAATTATGAACACAAAGGTTTGGAAAGTGGATAAGTATGTGGATAATCTTGAAAATAATCCACAGGTTGTGGATGCAGCGAATTTTTTACGGGATAACGAAGTGGTTGCCCTGCCTACAGAGACGGTTTATGGTCTTGGCGGGAACGCGGAAAGTGATCTGGCGGTTGGGAAGATTTTTGCAGCCAAAGGAAGGCCGAGTGATAATCCACTAATTATCCACATCGCTGAAAAAAAGCAGCTGAGCACGTTTGTAACTGAGGTTCCCGACAAGGCTGAAGTGTTGATGGATGCGTTTTGGCCGGGACCACTGACGATTATTTTTAAAAAGAAAGAAGGCGTCCTAGCGGAAACGGCCACGGCGGGATTGTCGACGGTTGCAGTGAGGATGCCGGACCACCCTGTCGCACTGGCGTTGTTGAAAAGTTGTGGACTGCCGATTGCTGCCCCGAGCGCCAACAGTTCGGGCAAACCAAGTCCAACGAAGGCCCAACATGTCATGGACGATTTAAACGGGAAAATTGCTGGTGTGATCGACGGCGGCGCAACAGGAATTGGCGTGGAATCAACGGTCATCGATTGCACCGAAGCGATTCCGGTTATCTTAAGACCGGGCGGGGTAACTAAGGAGCAACTTGAAGCCGTGCTCGGTGAAGTACGTGTCGATGCCGCATTAACAGACGAGGCGGCCCGGCCGAAAGCCCCGGGCATGAAATACCAACATTACGCCCCGAATGCACCTCTATTTATGGTGTCAGGCACCGCGGAATTTCTCCAGCGTTTAGTGGAAGAAAAGCGGATGGAAGGGTTGCGGGTCGGGGTGCTGACAACGGAAGAGCAGGCGGATGTGTATGAAGCGGATGTGGTACTAGCTTGCGGGAAGCGGGCGGAACTTACGACGGTTGCCGCGGAGCTTTATGATACGCTGCGAAGGTTTAATCTAGAAAAGGTTGATGTCATTTACAGTGAGGTATTTCCGAACGAAGGTGTCGGAAATGCAATCATGAACCGCCTTCAGAAAGCTGCTGGAAATAAACTGATCGCTGAATAAACACTAGGTTCTCCGGTGAGGGGAACTAGTGTTTTTTTTTTCGGTGTCAGGCACCGATTTTTTTGGTGTCAGGCACCAATTATTTGCGGTCGCAAACACCATTATGTAACAAATTTTGGAATTAGAAACGAGGAAGAAGCGGTATAATAGACGTAAGCGGCCAATATTCCAGTTCCCGAACAGGACTTCTAAATTAGTTTGGACGTGCATATGCTAGGGTAGTTAGTCCAAGGAGGCGGGGTCCGAATGTCTGAAATGGTTGGCGAAATAGTAACTCTTATGTTAATGGCGTTTGCACTAGGGATGGATGCATTTTCAGTCGGACTTGGCATGGGGATGTACAAACTTCGGCTCAAGAAAATTATTAATATTGGCATCATGATCGGTTTGTTCCATGTATGGATGCCACTGCTTGGTTTAATTGCTGGGAAATTTTTATCAGATAAGTTTGGTACCTTTGCGACCTTTATCGGCGGTTTTCTGCTGATTTTACTCGGTGTGCAAATGGTGTGGTCCACCCTCAAAAAGAGCGATGAGAAGGTTATTTCCCCAATTGGGTTCGGCTTGCTGCTCTTTGCCTTGAGTGTGAGTCTTGATAGTTTTTCCGTAGGGCTTACCTTAGGCATTTATGGTGCGAAGACGATTATGGTTATTTTGTGTTTTGGAATCATGGCAACCATCCAAACATGGGCGGGACTGCTGCTTGGCCGCAAGATGCAGGGCTGGGTCGGGTCATATAGTGAGGCACTTGGTGGAGCTATTTTACTTGCCTTTGGCTTAAAGTTGCTCGTTCCCTTCTTTTAACGGGCGGATCGGCCAATCATTTCGAATCCCTAACTTAAATGTGATAAAATAAATTACATAAGATCTTGTAAGGAGGCAAACACATTGCAGCGCATTTTGTTTGTATGTACAGGAAATACGTGCAGGAGTCCAATGGCAGAAGCAATTTTGAAAAATAAAGCAGTCGACACGATCGAAGTGAGGTCGGCAGGCATATATGCTGCGAACGGCAGTGAGGCATCGACACATGCAAAAAGGGTGTTAGAGGACAATGGGATCGTGCACAATCACCGTTCCAGTTTGTTAACGAGTGTTGAGGTCGAATGGGCCAACCTCATCCTAACGATGACATCCTCACATAAGTTGGCCATTCTGCAGCAATACCCTCATGTGAGTCAAAAGGTATATACCTTAAAGGAATACAGCGGGGAAGGCTTCAATCATGATGTCGTCGATCCGTACGGCGGACCGCTCGCCATATACGAAGAAACCTTTCGTGAACTAAATGGATTAATTGATAAAGCGATTGGAAAACTAAAGTAAACGATGCTCTCTTTTCGAAGAGGGCTTTTATTTTTTTATTGAAACTTTATATTTTTGTGGCGGTATGTCAAAATTAATCAGGAAAGCAAAGCCCCTTTTCGTGACGGACACTAGTGGCGAGGAGCTGGGGCTAGTCTGTAAAAGATAAATAGAATGGAGGAGGTTTTTATCATGAAGGTGGCATTAGCATCAGACCATGGCGGAGTGAATCTTCGCAAAGAAATCGCGCAATTACTTAACGAATTGGGAATCGAATTTGAGGATTTTGGCTGTGACTGTGAAACATCGGTTGATTATCCCGATTACGCCCTGCCAGTTGCTGAGAAGGTAGCGAGCGGCGAGTTTGACCGCGGGATTCTGATTTGCGGAACGGGAATTGGCATGAGTATTGCTGCTAACAAGGTGAAAGGGATTCGCTGTGCCTTGGTCCATGATACGTTTAGTGCCAAAGCAACGCGGGCTCATAATGATTCAAACATCATAACAATGGGTGAACGCGTCATTGGCCCTGGCCTGGCTAGAGATATAGCTGAAATCTGGCTGACGGGTGAATTTGAAGGCGGCCGTCATGCGAACCGGATAGGAAAAATTGGTGAATACGAGGATAAGCACCTCTAATTTAGCTCGGGCTGGACTGGAAATCTTTTTTAGTGGAGGTCAAGGCGTATGATTCAAACGTGTGAACAAGAACTGGAAGCGATTTTAACGGAATTCAAAGAGCAGGGTGCGTTAAGACAAGGGCAGCTGTTAGTGGTCGGCTGTAGTACGAGTGAGGTGATTGGGGAGAAAATTGGCACCTCTGGTACGGTTGAAGTGGCGGAAATGATTTACCGCTGTTTGAAAAACCTTCAAGCGGAGACGGGGATCACGCTTGCCTTCCAATGCTGTGAGCATTTAAACCGGGCCTTGGTAGTCGAACGTGTGGTTGCCGAGGAAAGGCGGTTCGATGAAGTGTCGGTTGTCCCTGTCCGTAAAGCAGGCGGGGCGATGGCCACTTACGCGTTTGGAGCAATGGAAGACGCGGTTGTAGTGGAGTTTGTGAAAGCGGATGCCGGGATTGACATCGGCAACACACTCATCGGGATGCACTTAAAACATGTCGCCGTTCCAGTCCGCGTGAAGCAAAAAAGCATCGGACAGGCCCATGTAACACTCGCCAAAGTACGCCCGAAACTGATCGGCGGCGCAAGAGCCGTATACGAACGGAATCAGGAAAACTCGAGCTGCTCTTAATAAACTTTGGTGTCAGGCACCATCATTAAAGTTTTTTATTAGCTGGGAAATTTTGATGTATTATATTAAAACACGAATGTTACTGTGATAAAAATTAATTTCGTTCGGAAATCAAAGTTCTAATATATAAAAATATTCCACATTAGGTAAAAAAATAATTAAAAACCGAAAAATGTTTCCCTTTTATTTTGAGGGTGTTTCATGCTAAAATGAATAAGAATTTTCGAAATTATCTATAGTGACTTACATATTAAGGGGGATTTTTGTCATGAAGCATTTGCCACAAGCCGATGAACAGGTTTTTCAAGCGATTCAAAAAGAATTAGGTCGTCAACGTTCAAAAATCGAATTAATTGCCTCAGAAAACTTTGTAAGTGAAGCAGTCATGGAAGCCCAAGGGTCCGTTTTAACAAACAAATATGCAGAAGGCTATCCTGGCCGACGCTATTATGGCGGCTGTGAATATGTTGATATCGTCGAAGATTTAGCCCGCAACCGCGCAAAGGAAATCTTCGGAGCGGAATACGTGAACGTGCAGCCTCACTCAGGTGCACAAGCTAATATGGCGGTTTACTTCACAGTTCTAGAGCAAGGTGACACCGTGCTTGGCATGAATTTATCCCACGGCGGCCACTTAACACACGGCAGCCCAGTTAACTTCAGTGGTGTTCAATATAACTTTGTTGAATATGGTGTGGACCAAGAAACGCACCGCATCAATTATGATGATGTGCGTGCAAAAGCACTCGAGCACAAGCCGAAAATGATTGTAGCTGGTGCTAGTGCGTACCCTCGCGCGATTGACTTTGCAAAGTTCCGTGAGATTGCCGATGAAGTCGGTGCATACCTCATGGTGGATATGGCGCACATCGCTGGACTCGTTGCGACAGGATTGCATCAAAACCCAGTACCGTACGCTGATTTTGTTACAACAACTACGCATAAAACATTACGCGGTCCACGCGGCGGGATGATCCTTTGCAAAGAGGAATTCGGCAAGAAAATTGATAAATCGATCTTCCCTGGAATTCAGGGCGGTCCACTTATGCATGTCATTGCTGCGAAAGCTGTTGCGTTTGGCGAAGCATTACAGGACAGCTTCAAAGAATATGCTGGTCAGATTATCACGAATGCCCAGCGCTTAGCTGAAAGTCTTCAAAAGGAAGGCTTGAAGTTAGTATCCGGCGGAACGGACAACCACCTCTTGTTAGTGGATGTAACGACGCTTGGATTAACTGGCAAGGTTGCTGAAAAGGTCCTTGATGAGGTTGGCATCACGGTTAACAAAAACACGATTCCATTTGATCAACAAAGTCCGTTTGTAACAAGCGGTATCCGCATCGGCACGGCAGCAGTGACAAGCCGTGGTTTTGTTGAAGCGGATATGGACGAGATCGCTTCAATTATCGCGTTTACCTTGAAAAACCATGAAGATGCGGCGAAACTTGAAGAAGCGCAAGGTCGTGTCGAAGCATTAACAAGCAAATTTACTCTTTATCCAGAATATTAATAAGAAAAGCGCAAGCGCCCTGTTCAGCGGCGTATGGCCTGGAGCGCTCCAACTGAGATAAAGGAAACACGAAGAGCCGAAGGTGATTCGATGTTGACTTATCGTAGGGTGGAGAGCGAAGGACACTAGCCGCTAGGGCGCTGGAGCTAGACAGTTGTCTATGTTTAAAAACTAATACTTTCTTATTTTTGCAACAGAGAATCGGCCTATCGTAGGCCGATTTTTTTTGAAAAATCTAACTAGTTGAAAGTGCTGATTTCTATTTGCTCATTGCCTTATTTTTCTGTAAAATGAGACGAAGTGTTTATTATTTAAAATAAGGAGCGATGATTATGGCCAAGGTATTCGTTTTCGACCATCCACTCATTCAACATAAACTAACTTACATACGTGATAAAAACACAGGAACAAAGGAGTTCCGCGAGCTTGTCGATGAAGTCGCGACGCTGATGGCGTTTGAAATTACCAGAGATATGCAGCTTGAGGATATCGATATCGAAACACCTGTTTGTCCAGCGAAATCTAAGGTTCTATCCGGTAAGAAAATCGGGATTGTGCCCATTTTGCGTGCAGGAATCGGAATGGTTGATGGCATCCTAAAATTAATCCCAGCTGCGAAAGTGGGCCATATCGGTTTATACCGCGACCCTGAAACATTGCTGCCGGTTGAGTATTATATTAAGCTGCCAAGTGATGTAGAAGAGCGTGATTTCATTGTGGTTGATCCGATGCTCGCAACAGGCGGTTCGGCGATTGAAGCAATTCGCTCCTTGAAGAAGCGCGGCGCGAAACATATCAAATTTATGTGTTTAATTGCGGCACCAGAAGGCGTGGAAGCAGTAAAGTCAGCCCACCCGGACGTGGACATCTATATTGCTGCATTAGATGAGAAATTAAATGACCACGGCTACATCGTCCCAGGCCTTGGTGATGCAGGAGATCGGTTGTTTGGAACGAAATAAGATACCGTTTGAAAAAAAGTCGAGATTACTCGGCTTTTTTTTGTTGGTTTTATTAAAAATAGGTCATTGTATTTTGAAAAAATAATGAGATTGGGAGCCTGAATTGTTTTTTGGGAAATAAAAAATCGGTTTTGGAACTCCAATTATTTTTCTTAAATAAGAGAAAATCCATACTGGAACCAATTTATTTTTTGTGCCCGCTCGATGAAAAGGAAATCAACGCATACCCGATTCCCGTTTCCCAAAATAGTCGTGCATACTTTCGCCCCTCTAAGAAAACGATATGGAAAAAGGGGAAATCTATCGATGAAACTTCTACTCGCGTTACTGCTAGCTTTTCAAACTCCGAAAATACTCATCCATCCCTCGATCACCAAAAGCACGCAGGAGACAACCGCCATTATAATCCTGGACAAACCACACACCGATCAGGAAATCCAGCAACTCATGAAACCTTATAAAGGCGTTAAGCTGCGCCGTGTTTTCCACCACGCGCTAGATGGATTCTCGGTCGAAGGAAGTGCAGAAACACTTGCCGAAATCGGCCGCAGCCATAAACAAATCAAAAACATCTCGCCGGTTATTACCTACCAAGCCGAAACCGAGGAAAGCGTCAAAATTATTGGTGGGGAAGAAGTCCGCAGTTTTTTTGATAAAAAAAATGAACGGCTGACGGGAAAGGGGGTAACGGTCGGGGTCATTGATACGGGCGTCGATTACACCCATCCCGACCTCAAGCGCAATTATGCAGGAGGCCGGGACTTGGTTGACAACGACCGCGATCCGATGGAAACGCTGGCGCTCGGGAAGGCGACGATCCACGGAACCCATGTGGCCGGTATTATTGCAGCCAATGGAAAAATAAAAGGCGTTTCCCCGGAGGCAAAAATTGTGGCGTACCGCGCGCTTGGGCCGGGCGGGGGCGGGACCACCGAGCAAGTGCTCGCGGCGATTGACCAGGCGATTAAGGATAAAGTGGATGTCGTCAATCTTTCGCTCGGAAATGATATCAACGGGCCCGACCTGCCAATCAGCCTCGCTCTCAACCGCGCCGTCGATCGGGGAATCGTTGCCGTGGCGGCATCTGGTAATTCCGGGCCAAATGTTTGGAGTGTTGGCTCACCTGGAACCGCCTCCAAAGCGATATCGGTAGGTGCATCGACCCCAACTTTGGAGACACCCTATCTATTAATAGAAGGAAGTCGGGATAAATTCCAGATTGAACCGCTCGAAGGCTCAGCCAAGTGGTCGCTCGACCGCTCCGCTGACATTGTCGATGGTGGCATCGGCAGACCAGACGAATTGAAAAATGTCGATGGGAAAATTGCCCTCATCAAAAGAGGGATCTTAACTTTTTCAAAGAAAGCGGAAAATGCGAAGCGGGCAGGGGCAAAAGCGGTGCTCATCTACAACAATATGACCGGCGGCCGTTTCATGGGAAACCTCGATACGCAAATGTCGATCCCAGTCGGGGCCATCTCGAAGGAAGATGGGGTTATTTTACAAAAAGCCTTAAAAAAACAAATCACCTCGGCACGGGTCACGGTCAGCGAGGATTCGGACCGGCTCGCTGACTTTAGCTCGCGGGGCCCGGTGACGGGGACCTGGGAAATCAAACCGGATATTGTTGCGCCCGGAGTAGCGATTAATTCGACGATTCCAGGCGGCTATTTATCACTCCAAGGGACGAGTATGGCTGCGCCGCACGTCGCTGGGGCCTGTGCATTAATTAAGCAGGCCCATCCGGACTGGACACCCGAACAAATCAAAGCGTCCCTGATGAACACGGCAAAACCGCTCTCAAAGTCTAACAGCGTTGACCGTACGGCGACCATTCCAAACGGAGCTGGGCGTCGGACCGCCGCCAACACTGGCCGAACTCTTGGTGCACAGAGGGTACCCGCCTACTACCGCACCTTTGAACAGGGGGCAGGCAGAATCCAGGTCGACGAAGCGATCCAAGCCACCACACTCGTTACACCAAGCAGTATCCGGTTTGGGAAATTTACGGAACAGAGTGACGTCCATAAAGCCTTTCTGCATGTCGAAAATACAAGCCAGCAAGACCAGCGTTATTCGTTTGATATCCCGCCGTATGTCGATGGACTGGAATGGCGGCTGCCGCTTTCGTTTACGCTCGAACCTCAGCAGACAAAGGACATAACGGTCGAGTTAACGGTTGACCCGCAGGTGTTTAAAGGGAAAATTCACGACGGGTACCTCCGCTTGCAGGCGGGCGGTGCATCAGTTCGCATTCCCTATCTCTATGTTTTAGAGGAACCCGACTATCCACGGGTCATGGGCTTTGATTTTGCCGAAGGAGACAAACCAGGACAGTACCGCTATGAGGTGTATTTGCCGGGCGGGGCGGAGGAATTTGGGATTGCCTTGTTTAACCCGGAGGATTATCGTTTTGTCGGCTATTTAGATACGATTACCAATGTGAAAAAGGGACTTATTCGCAAGGACATCTCAGACGACCAGCTTCCAGCAGATGGGATCTATTTAATAAAGGTTTTTGCCAAAAAGGCCAGTAAAGAGGATCATATTGAACGGATGATCACGATTGAGAGGAAAGAAGACTAAATAGTAATTTTAAGAAAAGACCTTGTCCACACCAAGACATGGTCCTTTTAACAAAATCATAATAAAAGTTCATAATATTGTACCATTAGTATAATTCTAATTGTTCACAAAATAGACACAAAATGAACAAAATTCCTTCACAATTTACTCTACAATAAGATTGTTGAGTAAATTCCAAATTGGAAAATACTACAGGAAATACTTTGTGGCATAATTCACGTAATTTCATTGACTTTGACATGGTGCTATTGTATGCTAACTAAGGGTGTAAATGATAGGGTTTTCATGTAAATAAATCTATCTAAGGATAGTATATAGGTCATGGATTTTACTTTTTGCCCGATTGACATTCTCTCAGAGTGAGGATGTGTTATATGAGTAAAAACAACCGCAAACCATTACAAGCTATGGCTTTAATGTCCGCAATTGTCTCCCAATTAGTAGGTTCCATTCTAATAGGTATTTTCTCAGGCAGATGGCTGGATCAGCATTGGGGTACCGAACCAATTTTCTTAATAATCGGTCTGCTTATAGGTCTTGGAGCGGGTACCTATTCCATGCTACTTTCAATCCGCCATTTCTATTCAGGAGATAAATAACTATGCCAGATTTCAGAGTAATGTTCAACAGGCAGCGCAAATGGATTTTTTACTTGTTGTCCATTTATGTTCTAGGCTGGGGCTTCACCTCGTACCAAACCATATTTCTAGGGCTGATTCTTGGGACATGCTTTAGTTATCTAAATCTTTGGATACTAGTTAGAAAGACGGAGAGCTTTGATAAAAAGGTAACAGAGGGCAAAAAACCCAAGTCATTAGGTTCGCTCTCGAGGATGGCTGTGGCGGGAATTGCTGCGTTAATCGCATTAAGATACCCAGAGCAATTCGATATGATTAGTTTAGTGATAGGATTAATGACATCCTATATTGTCATTATGATAGATTATTTTTACCATGCATTGCATGTACATAAATGAAGCGGAAGCGAGGTGAGTTTACATGCATCATGAGGTTCCAGAGTTTAAATTTATGGGCCTTTGGTTTAACGGCGCAAATATGCTGATGATCACAGTAGCAAGTCTAATTGTTTTCCTAATTGCTGTCCTTTCCACACGAAAGCTGGCAATGAAACCTACAGGGATGCAAAACTTTTTTGAATGGGTAATGGACTTTGTGAAAGGGATCATCAACAGCACGATGGATTGGAAAGAAGGCGGAAGGTTCCACATCCTTGGAATTACATTAATTATGTATATTTTTGTATCCAATATGTTAGGTCTTCCATTTGCGATTGTGGTGGATGAAAAGCTTTGGTGGAAATCACCAACGGCCGATCCAATCATCACTTTAACACTAGCAGTTATGGTATTGGCACTATCCCATTATTATGGCGTCAAGCTAAAAGGTGTCAAAGGCTATGCAGAAGGTTTCTTCAGTCCAATGAAATTCTTATTCCCATTGAAGATCATTGAAGAATTTGCCAATACGCTGACTCTTGGTCTGCGTCTATATGGTAACATTTACGCGGGTGAGTTGCTTCTATCACTATTAGCAACAGGCTTAGCACATCAAGGAATAGTTGGTACCATTGCAGCTGTCCCACTAACATTGGTATGGCAAGGGTTCTCTATTTTCGTTGGTACGATTCAAGCTTATATTTTCACAATGTTAACAATGGTTTACTTGGCTCATAAAGTGAGTCACGACCATTAATAATACACCGTTCATTTTCATGAACAAAATAAAAAATTAATTGATGTTTTATACATTTAAGGAGGAAAAAAGTAATGACAGGATCAATTGGTGTTTTAGCAGCAGCAATCGCAATCGGTTTAGCAGCAGTAGGTGCAGGTATTGGTAACGGTCTTATCGTAGGACGTACAGTAGAAGGTATCGCTCGTCAACCTGAACATCGTGGTTTGCTTCAAACAACTATGTTTATCGGGGTTGCGTTAGTAGAAGCATTACCGATTATCGGTGTAGTTATCGCGTTCATGGTATTAAACCGATAATAGTAGGAAAATTCAAGATGGCGATGATCAACAAATCCTCGCCATTCATTTATGTGTTTTTACTATCGTTAAGCAACTCTTGAAAGGAGTGAACCGAGGGTGTTAACAAACAGTTTAGTATTAGCCACTGCTGCTGAAGGCGGCGGCCACATTAATACTGGGGATATTTTCTTCCAGCTTATCGTTTTTCTTGTATTGTTAGCCTTGCTCAAAAAGTTTGCATGGGGTCCATTAATGGGCATTATGAAGACGCGTGAAGAGCATATTGGTAGTGAAATTAGTGCGGCAGAAAACAGCCGTTTAGAAGCAGAAAAGATTTTACAAGAACAAAGAAATCTTTTAAAAGAAGCACGTAATGATGCGCAAAACTTAATCGAAAATGCCAAAAAGCAAGGTGAACTTCAACGTGAAGAAATCGTTGCGGCATCTCGTACAGAAGCTGAACGCATCAAAGAAGCAGCAAAGCTTGAAATTGAGCAGCAAAAAGAAAAAGCTGTTGCCGCTATTCGCGAACAGGTTGCCTCTCTATCTGTATTAATTGCTTCTAAAGTAATTGAAAAAGAATTAACTGCAGCAGATCAGGAGCAGCTCATTAACGAATATATTAAAGAGGCAGGAGAAGAGCGATGAGTAACTCAATGGTAGCAAAACGCTACGCGTTGGCTCTTTTCCAAATTGCGAAAGAAACTCAAACGCTCGGAGTTATTGAAGAAGAACTTCGTGTAGTGAAGGAAGTTGTACAATACAATCCTGAATTAAAAAATATCTTAAATTCTTCAAAGCTTTCAATTGTGGAGAAAAAAGAGATCATTAAGGCTGCTTTCACAACAGTTAATGTAAATGTATTAAATACCATGTTGATCTTAATCGACCGCCACCGTGAAGACCAAATCGTTGACGTGGCAAATGAATTTTTAGAGCTGGCAAATGATGAGATGGGCATTGCCGAAGCGCAAGTGTACAGCACCCGTGAATTAACGGATGCGGAACGCGAAGCAATCTCGTCTGTATTTGCAGCAAAAGTGGGCAAAAAGTCCCTAAAAATTGAAAATATCGTAGATTCCAATCTGCTTGGCGGTATCCGCCTTCGCATTGGAAATCGTATATATGACGGGTCATTAAGAGGAAAACTCGATCGTTTAGAACGTAAATTGTTAAGTTAGATTCGAAAGATTAGGGGTGAAACTCATGAGCATCAAAGCTGAAGAAATTAGTGCCCTGATAAAAAAGCAAATTGAAAACTATCAGGCGGAAATTCAAGTGACTGATGTCGGTACAGTTATCTCAATCGGTGACGGTATCGCACGTGTTCATGGCCTCGACAATGTCATGGCTGGAGAACTTGTTGAATTTTCAAACGGCGTTATGGGTATGGCACAAAACCTTGAAGCAAATAACGTTGGTATTATCATTCTCGGACCTTTCACTGAAATCAAAGAAGGTGACGAGGTTCGCCGTACAGGACGCATCATGGAGGTTCCAGTTGGTGAGGAACTAATCGGACGCGTTGTTAACTCACTTGGACAACCAGTTGATGGTATGGGTCCAATCAATACAACAAAAACACGCCCAGTAGAAGCAGTTGCTCCAGGCGTTATGGCTCGTAAATCCGTTCATGAGCCATTACAAACAGGTATCAAAGCGATTGACGCTCTAGTGCCAATCGGACGTGGTCAACGTGAGTTAGTCATTGGTGACCGTCAAACAGGTAAAACATCTGTTGCGATTGATACCATTATCAATCAAAAAGGTCAAAACATGGTGTGTATCTATGTTGCGATCGGACAAAAAGAATCAACCGTTCGTAACGCGGTTGAAACGCTTCGTAAATACGGTGCGCTAGAATACTCAATCGTTGTAACTGCATCTGCATCACAACCGGCTCCATTGCTTTACTTAGCACCATATACAGGAGTTTCAATGGCTGAAGAGTTTATGTATGCTGGCAAACACGTATTGATCGTATATGATGATCTTTCTAAACAAGCAGCTGCCTACCGTGAGCTTTCCTTGCTGCTTCGTCGTCCTCCAGGTCGGGAAGCTTATCCAGGGGATGTTTTCTACTTGCACAGCCGCTTACTAGAGCGTGCCGCAAAAATTAACGATACACTTGGTGCTGGTTCAATCACTGCGCTTCCGTTCATTGAAACGCAAGCAGGGGACGTTTCAGCGTATATCCCAACAAACGTTATCTCAATTACTGATGGACAAATTTTCTTACAATCTGACTTATTCTTCTCCGGTGTTCGTCCGGCGATCAACGCTGGTCTTTCCGTATCACGTGTAGGTGGATCTGCACAAATCAAGGCGATGAAAAAGGTATCTGGTACACTAAGACTTGACCTTGCATCATACCGTGAATTAGAAGCATTTGCTCAGTTTGGATCAGACTTAGATAAAGCGACCCAAGCGAAACTTAATCGTGGTGCACGTACGGTTGAAGTTCTGAAACAAGATCTTCACAAGCCACTTTCAGTTGAAAAGCAAGTTGCAATCCTTTACGCATTAACACGCGGTTTCCTTGATGATATTCCATTAGAGGATGTCCGTCGTTTTGAATCAGAATACCTTAATTGGTTAGACCACAACCGCAAAGAGTTGTTAGACCATATTACAAAAACGAAGGATCTTCCTTCTGATGACGATATGGCTTCTGCAATCAACGCCTTCAAAAAGACGTTTGCAGTTTCCGAATAATAGGGTCTGACATTTAGAACGGTGAGAGTGTGCGGCCCCGTGAGGCGTGCCGCACGTCCTTGCCAGACATTCTTTGAAAAAGGGTGGTGAGAACCTATGGCTTCATTACGTGAGATAAAAACTCGTATTAATTCAACCAAAAAGACGAGTCAAATAACCAAAGCAATGGAAATGACCTCTGCTGCAAAGTGGAATCGTGCCGTCGTCAATGCGAAAGCATTTGTACCTTATATGGAAAAAATCCAAGAAGTAACGGCATCGATTGCAATTGGCTCAGGCGGAGTAAATCATCCCATGCTGACCAGTCGACCTGTTAAGAAAACCGGTTATATTGTTATGACTTCTGACAGCGGACTTGCTGGCGGTTTTAACAGCAACGTTCTCCGTCATGTTTATCAAACAATTCAAAGCCGTCATAAATCGAATGATGAATTCGCGATCATTGCAATCGGAAGAATGGCACGTGACTTTTTTGTCAAACGCGGCATGAATGTGGTCCTTGAATCAATTGGGATTCCAGCTCAGCCTAACTTTTCTGACATTCAAGACATTACCCGAGCAACGGTTGGAATGTTTACCGATGGAACTTTCGATGAATTATATGTCTATTACAGTCATTATGTAAGTGCCATTTCACAGGAAGTACAGGAGAAGAAGCTCCTTCCGTTATCGGACTTAGCCACTTCAAACAAACTCATTTCCTATGAATTTGAGCCGTCTGCTGAAGAAATATTAGAAGTTCTCCTGCCTCAATATGCTGAAAGTTTGATCTACGGAGCACTCTTAGACAGCAAAGCGAGTGAGCATGCTGCTCGGATGACGGCAATGAGAAATGCAACTGATAATGCTAAAGAACTAATTAATCACTATACACTAGTTTTCAACCGTGCCCGTCAAGCAGCGATCACCCAAGAAATCACGGAAATCGTCGGCGGTGCGGCAGCACTTGAATAAAACCTTTATTTTAAAAATGAACCCGATGTAGCGGGTTTGACTAGATTTTGAGCAGGGAACGCTATGTCCGTTCCCACTCATTTTGTTCATTATAGAACAAGACGCGTGACCACAATGAGTTCATTTTTATAAAAATGCTTGTGGTGGTTTCTGCGAGAGAGTAAGTAAGGAGGGAAAACGATGAGCAAAGGACGCGTTCTTCAGATTATGGGTCCGGTAGTTGACGTTAAGTTCGAAAGCGGTCATCTGCCTGCGATTTATAATGCGTTGAAAATTTCAAGTAAAGCGAGTAATGCTTCCGAAGTTGGTATCAACATTACCCTTGAAGTAGCTCTTCATTTAGGTGATGATACGGTTCGTACGATCGCGATGTCAACGACTGATGGTTTAACTCGTGGAATAGAAGTTGAAGATACTGGTGCGCCTATTTCTGTACCAGTTGGTGATGTAACACTTGGCCGTGTATTTAACGTATTGGGTGAAACGATTGACCTTGCGGCTGAGATTCCAGCAAGTGAGCGCCGTGATTCGATTCACCGCGAAGCACCAACATTTGAAAACCTTTCTACTGAAGTTGAAATTCTTGAAACTGGTATTAAGGTAGTAGACCTTCTTGCACCATATATTAAAGGTGGAAAAATCGGTCTATTTGGTGGTGCCGGTGTAGGTAAAACGGTTTTAATCCAGGAATTAATTAATAACATCGCTCAAGAGCACGGTGGTATTTCGGTATTCGCCGGTGTTGGTGAGCGTACACGTGAAGGTAATGACCTTTATCATGAAATGACGGATTCAGGCGTTATCAAGAAAACAGCGATGGTATTCGGACAAATGAACGAGCCGCCTGGCGCACGTATGCGTGTTGCTCTAACTGGTTTGACTATGTCTGAGTATTTCCGTGATGAGCAAGGACAAGACGTTCTTTTCTTCATGGATAACATCTTCCGCTTCACGCAAGCAGGTTCTGAGGTTTCCGCGCTACTTGGCCGTATGCCATCTGCGGTAGGTTACCAGCCGACTCTTGCAACTGAAATGGGTAAATTACAAGAGCGTATTACGTCTACAAACTTAGGATCTGTTACATCGATCCAAGCGATTTATGTACCAGCCGATGACTATACGGATCCGGCTCCGGCTACAACATTCGCTCACTTAGATGCAACAACAAACCTTGAGCGTAAGCTTTCTGAGATGGGTATTTACCCAGCGGTGGATCCTTTGGCTTCAACTTCTCGTGCATTGTCACCTGATATTGTTGGCGAAGAGCACTACAATGTAGCGCGCCAAGTTCAATCAACATTACAACGTTATAAAGAGTTACAAGATATTATCGCGATCCTTGGTATGGATGAACTAAGTGATGATGATAAGTTAACGGTACAACGTGCGCGTCGTATTCAAGTATTCTTATCTCAAAACTTCCACGTTGCTGAACAGTTTACTGGCCAGCCAGGTTCTTATGTACCTGTTAAGGAAACGGTTCGTGGTTTCAAAGAGATTCTTGAAGGTAAGTATGACCACCTTCCAGAAGATGCTTTCCGTCTCGTAGGCCGTATTGAGGATGTTATTGAGAGCGCGAAACGCATGGGTGTAGAGGTCTAAACAGAGCCTGGAGGGTAAAAAATGAAGACGATTAGAGTCAGTATTGTTACTCCCGATGGCCCGGTGTTTGATTCAGATGTGGAAATGGTAAGTACCAAGGCAACAAGTGGTGATTTGGGGATTTCCCCAGGCCACATGCCGTTGGTGGCTCCGCTCGAAATTACTTCCGTACGTCTTAAAAAAGACGGAAAAACGGAATTTATCGCGGTCAGCGGTGGAATTTTAGAGGTCCGTCCTGATCAGGTGACTATCTTAGCCCAATCAGCGGAAACTGCGTCTGAAATTGATGTTGAACGTGCCATAAGAGCGAAGGAACGCGCAGAACAGCGTCTGAAAGACCATCAAGTTGAGCATACCGATTTCAGACGTGCTGAGCTTGCCTTGCAGCGTGCCATCAATCGCCTCGGCGTATCGGAACGAAAAATATAGTGTTTTTGAAAAAGAAGTCGAACCCCTTTGGTGGCAATAAGTTTGCCGCTGGAGGGGTTTTTTTGTGGTTTTTTGGGGATGTATGGATATGGTTGTGGTGTGGAGGGAGGGGATTTTAGCGTATTCATGATGGGAAGAAAGAAAGTTACCTAGCCAGTCTTGCGACTGGCTTTTTGGGTTGATTTGAGGGTTTATAGGGGAGTGGACAGTAACTGGTTAGAAGTGGACAGTAAATTAGGAAAAGTGGACAGTAAGGAAGGGGTTTTATTAAAAGAGGTATTAGGGAAGACATTGGAGGAAGGGTTATTTCTATAATTGGGGTAAATTATTTGGCTGAGCCAGTCTTGCGACTGGCTTTTTTGGTTGGTTTGAGGTTTTATATGGGGAGAGGACCGTAAATTTATAAAAGTCGTTAGTAAAATTAGGATAGTGGACAGTAAATATGAGGACTTATTAAAAGAGGTATCTGGAAGAGCCTATGAGGGAGAGTTATTTCTATAATTTGAGTAAATTAGATACCTAGCCAGTCTTGCGACTGGCTTTTTGGATAGGTGGCGGTATTTAAGTTGTACTTCGGATAATTAAATGGGAGGGGTTTTATTAAAAATGGTAATTTTAAAGAGTTTCGGGGTTGGAATTAGGTGGTCCGCTAGATATAGGGAATAAAAGTTACCTAGCCAGTCTCCCGACTGGCTATTAAATCTGGAGCTAATTCCGGAATAAAGCATGAAAAGTTTGGGTGTGAATATGATTGTAGAGGGGACATGTTTACATTAATGTGAGGTTGAGTTTTGTTTGGTTTGTTTATTACTTTTTTAGAAAAATATAAGTTTGTTTAAAAAAAGAGATATTTGATGTATTTTTAATGACAAAACTCACTGACATTGTTCACATTTTGTTGTTAAATAGGGGTTGTTGTCGAATTATTAGGTAGGTTATGGGGTTCTTGCGAACCCTTTATGCACGTCATCTTCCGCTAACGCTCCAGATCACGTGCGCTAAAACATGTTCTTTTAATCTAGTGTGGCGGGTTCGCTCTTGCGTCATCTCTGAAGTAATTCAGGATGTGTTTCTGCGAGATCACGCAAATGCTCAGGGGAGGGGACTTCATGTCGACGACTTAGTTCAGGTGTAAATTGTAATTCTACCCGCCGGATGCTAGCGCATCCTGCGCTTCAGCTATCGCTGAAGCTTGCAAAATTCCTGATTGAAAGTCTCTTTTGAGAGCGAGCTCTCAAGAGCCTTTTAATCAGGAATTTCGCGGCGGATTGAATTCCAATTTTTATGAATTTGGTTTGTCGACATGGGTTTGTAACAATGCTATAATGAATTCGGTTACAATATTCATTAGTATGAAAATTTACAACATTGGAGGGGATAGGCATGGAACTTCTAAATGTATATCAGAATAATTATCTGATCGTCTTTGCGTTTCTATGTCTTGGGGTGCTGCTGCCTGTGGTGGCGTTATATTTAGGTAAGCTTCTGCGTCCGCATAAACCGAGCGAAGCGAAGTATACCACATATGAGAGCGGTATTGAGCCTTTTCACGATTCCCGTGTACAGTTCAATGTACGCTATTATATTTTTGCCTTGATGTTTGTTATTTTTGATGTAGAAACCGTGTTTTTATATCCATGGGCAGTGGCCTATGATAAACTGGGGATTTTTGCACTAATCGAGATGTTGATTTTCGTTATTATGTTATTAATTGGCCTTGTGTATGCCTGGAAAAAGAAGGTGCTACGATGGAATTAAAACTAGATGGCATTTCACAACAAGAAATGTCCGAGTTACAGCGAAATGTATTTATGACTACGCTAGAGCAAATTAAAGCTTGGGCTCGAAGCAGTTCGATCTACCCGGTGACATTTGGTCTAGCTTGTTGTGCGATTGAGATGATGGGTGTAGGCGGTGCGAATTATGATTTGGATCGTTCGGGTTCCTTTTTCCGTACGTCACCACGCCAGTCCGATTGTATGATTGTGTCTGGAACGGTGACGAAGAAGATGGCACCAATTTTACGAAGATTGTATGACCAAATGCCTGAACCGAAATGGGTCATTGCGATGGGTTCTTGTGCGACAGCAGGTGGGCCGTATGTAAAGTCTTATTCCGTCGTTAAGGGAGTCGATCAAATCGTTCCTGTCGATGTGTACATACCTGGATGCCCTCCAAACCCAGCCGCTTTAATTTATGGAATCAATAAATTAAAGGAAAAGATTCGCTATGAAGCGAAGACTGGGAAGAAGGTGATCTAACCGATGAGTGGGGATAAAGATCTTGATCAGTTAAAAAAGGAAGCCGTTGAAAAGGCGAAAGCGGCAGCGGCGGCGAAACGGGCGGCGAAGGCTGCAGGGGAAGCCTCACCAACTCCGAAGCAGGAGGAAAAACCGGCGGAACCAGTTAAGGCCGAAGCACCAGAGCCAATACCGGCAAATGACGGCGATGATCTAGCGAAGAAAAAGGCAGCGGCGGTAGCGAAAGCGAAGGCGGCAGCAGCGGCAAAGCGAAAAGCAATGGAGCTTGCTAGCGGTACAGCCCCAGCCGAGGAATCTGCGCCAGTTGAAACACCAGCACCAGTGGCTGAAACTTCGGCTTCAGAAGACAGTGACGATTTAGCAAAGAAAAAGGCAGCAGCGGTAGCGAAAGCAAAAGCGGCGGCCGCAGCGAAGAAAAAAGCGATGGAACTAGCTGGCGGAGCAGCCCCAGCAGCCGACGCCGACACTGGTGAAGGCGATAACGCCCCAGCAGGAGACGATGCCAAGGCAAAGGCGGCAGCAGCGGCCAAGGCGAAAGCAGTGGCAGCAGCCAAAGCAAAGGCAGCGGCAGCGGCGAAAGCAAAAGCGGCAGGAGCAGGAACCGACTCAGAAGCAGCAGCAGGCGGCGATGACGAAAAAGCTAAAGCGATTGCAGCGGCGAAAGCAAAGGCAAAAGCAGTAGCAGCGGCCAAGGCGAAAGCAGCAGCCGCAGCAGGCGGAAAAACGGATGCCACAGCGGCACCGGCAGCCGAAACGAAGCCATCACCAAACCAGCCATACCTCGAAAAGTATGTGAAGGTGATTACCGAACATCTGGGACCGGATGTTTTAGAAGATTCTTATATTAATAAACTATCTAAGGACGTTCCAACCCTTGTGGCGAAGCGTGATACATATTACAAAGTAGCTCAATTTTTAAAATACAACGAGCTCTTAGGGTTCGATTATTTATCAGAGCTTCATGGGACAGACTTTGAAACACATATGGAAGTTTATGTTCACTTATACTCATACAAAAACCGTCAGTCCGTCGCCCTAAAAGTGAGGATTGACCGCAGCGAACCAACAATCGAGTCCTTGCAGCCACTTTGGGCAGGCGCAGAATGGCCTGAATGTGAAGCCTATGATTTACTAGGAATCAAGTTTCCAGGACATCCAGACTTACGGCGCATCTTGCTAGGCGAAGAATGGGTTGGCCATCCACTGCGAAAAGATTACGAGCCGTACGACGTGGAGGTGTAACCAATGATCAGAACAGAAGAAATGATATTAAACGTCGGCCCTCAGCATCCAAGTACGCACGGAGTGTTCCGGCTAGTTGTTAAAATTGATGGGGAAATCATTACCGAAGCGAAACCTGTCATCGGGTACTTACACCGCGGGACCGAAAAATTAGCAGAAGACCTGCAATATACGCAGATTATTCCTTACACCGACCGAATGGACTATTTGTCCTCGATGACCAATAACTATATCCTCTGTCATGCCGTCGAAACGATGATGGGGATTGAAATTCCTGAACGAGCTGATTTCTTACGCGTGATTGCGATGGAATTGAACCGGATTGCCAGCCACCTTGTCGCCTGGGGTACGTATATCCTTGACTTAGGTGCAACAAGTCCGTTCATCTATGCCTTCCGTGACCGCGAAATGATTATCAATATGCTCAACGAATTATCAGGGGCCCGCTTGACCTTCAACTATATGCGCGTTGGCGGTGTGAAGTGGGATGCACCTGAAGGCTGGATTGAAAAAGTAGGCAGCTTTGTACCGTACCTGCGCGGCCAGCTGAAAGGCTATCATGATCTTGTGTCCGGAAATGAAATCTTCCTCGACCGGGTCAAAGGCGTCGGCAAGTATACAAAAGAAGAGGCACTCCAATATTCACTGAGCGGACCAAACCTGCGCAGTACAGGCGTGAAATGGGATCTTCGTAAAGATGAGCCTTACTCCGTTTACAACCGTTTTACCTTTGATGTACCAACCTCAGAAGACGGCGATTGCTTAGCTCGCTACCATTTGCGTCTTGCGGAGATTGAAGAATCCTTGAAAATCCTTGAACAAGCCGTGGAACAATTTCCTGGGGAAGGTCCAATTATGGCGAAAGTGCCGAAAATCATTAAGGCACCTAAAGGGGAAGCCTTCGTCCGCATTGAATCACCGCGTGGAGAGATTGGCTGCTATATTTATAGCGACGGCAAAAAAGAGCCGTACCGCTTAAAGTTTAGAAGACCATCCTTCTATAACCTGCAAATTCTCCCGAAACTTTTAAAGGGTGAAAACATTGCAAACATGATTGCTATTTTAGGGGCAGTTGATATTGTCCTTGGGGAGGTTGACGGCTAATGATAGAAGAATTGCTCCAGTCAAGTCCGGGTTGGGCTAACTTTGGAATTTTCTTTTTACTCGGCGCTGTCTTGCTTTTAATCGTATTAGGATTTGTTACCTACGGAATTTTAGCAGAGCGGAAAGTCTTAGGCTACATGCAGCTGCGCCATGGTCCAAACCAGGTCGGCGGTAAATGGGGACTATTACAAACCGTCGCAGACGTCCTCAAGCTGTTACTAAAAGAGGACATTATTCCAAAGGCAGCCGACAAGCCATTATTTATCATTGCACCAGTCATCGCCTTCGCGCCATCCTTTATGGTCTTAGCGACGATGCCGTTCACAGACGCCTTTCAGTTTGCTGACATTGGTGTCGGATTACTCTATTATATTGCCGTTAGCGGATTAACCACCTTTGGCATGCTCCTTGGCGGCTGGGCATCAAATAACAAGTACGCCCTCTTAGGAGGTATGCGTGCTTCAGCCCAAATGATTTCTTACGAAATCCCGTTAGTCATGTCCGTCCTAGGCGTCATCCTTTTATCAGGAAGTTTAAACCTAAATGATATCGTCGAAGCACAAAAACATGGCTGGTTCATACTCTTACAGCCAATCGGCTTCATCGTCTTTTTCATTGCATCAATCGCCGAATTAAACCGGACACCATTTGACCTGCCGGAATCGGAAAACGAACTAGTCGCTGGATACCACGTAGAATATTCCGGATTCCGCTGGGCCTTCTTTATGCTCGCTGAATATGTGTACTTATTCGCAATGTCCGCACTCATTACCGTCGTCTTCCTTGGCGGATGGCTGGCACCAATCAGCTTCCTGGACTTCATCCCAGGCGCCGTCTGGTTTGCACTTAAATTCAGTGTCGTCGTCTTTGTCTACATCTGGCTGCGGGCAACACTACCACGTTTCCGCGCCGACAAACTCATGGAATTTGGCTGGAAAGTACTGTTGCCAATCGCACTAGCAAACATATTCTTAACAGCATTAGTTAAATCATTATTCTTTTAAAAAAAAGCTGTGTTAAAGGTCAGTATTGATTTTTATAACCAAGTTGATTAGAGCGGAAGGCGAAGCGCCTGGAGCAACAAATCAACCGCCAAGTTTAACAGCGTAAATAAAGGAAACCATCTTTAAAATGTAAAAGGGGTGAAAAACGTGCTTGGATTAGCAAAAGGCTTGAAATATACCCTAAAAAACTTGACCAAAGAAAAGGTAACGTATGATTATCCAAACAAGCCGCTTCCACTGCCAGACCGGTTCCGCGGTATTCAAAAGTTTTATCCGGAAAAGTGTATTGTTTGTAATCAGTGCATGAACATCTGTCCGACGGATTGTATTAATTTAACGGGTAAAAAGCATCCGGACCCAACGAAAAAAGGGAAAATCATTGATACCTATGATATTAACTTTGAAATTTGCATCCTTTGTGACTTATGTACGGAGGTATGCCCGACCGAAGCGATTATCATGACCAATAACTTCGAGCTCGCTGAATACAGCCGTGACATGTTATTTAAAAACCTAGAATGGTTAGATGAAAACGATGAAAACATACGGCAGGTGAATAAACCATGACCTTTTCAGGCGAATTCCTCGCTTTTATGGGGCTCGCACTTGTCGCCATTATCGGCGGTGTGCTTCTTTTAAACCTTACCAAGGTGGTTCATATGGTCGTTTCACTGATCTTCACCTTTGTCGCAATCGCTGGAATTTACGTGCTGCTGTCAGCCGAATTTGTGGCAGCTGTGCAAATCTTAATCTATTCAGGTGCGATTACCATCATCATGCTGTTTGGAATCATGTTAACAAAGCATAATGATGAACACGAACCACAAACAGGCAAATGGAGAAAAATCCTCGTCTTCTTAGGGATTCTCGGCTTTGCATTTGCTGTTTACCTTGGCATTTACAATTTCAATATCGAACAGGTTCCGACCACCTTGCATGAAAACAACACGATGCAAATCGGTAAAGCACTTTACTCAAAATACATCATTCCGTTTGAGTTAACGTCTGTTTTACTATTAGTCGCCCTTGTTGGTTCGATTATCTTAGCGAAAAATGAGAAGAAGGAGGCGGACGACCAATGAGTTCTGTTCCCGCTTCAACCTTCCTGGCACTTGCACTGATCTTGTTTTGCATCGGTTTATACGGTGCACTTACCAAAAGGAACACCGTGATTGTCCTGATTTCGATTGAATTAATGCTGAACGCGGTCAATATTAATCTCGTTACCTTCAGCAAATATGGAATGGCGCCGTCCATTACCGGCCAAATCTTCGCCCTGTTCGCGATCAGCGTCGCAGCAGCCGAAGCAGCTGTCGGTCTAGCCATCTTAATCTCACTCTACCGCGCCAAAAAGACCGTCAACATCGACGAAATGGACACAATGAAAAACTAAAAAAAATTGGGTGTCAGGCACCACGAAAAGACACTTCGTCATTTTGTCCACGGTGGACGTACACTGCAACTTTGTGTTGATTTGTCCACTGTACGCGGACGTTTATGCAGATTTGTCCACGAAGGGTGTCAGGCACCAGATAAAAATTAACTTTCGACAAAACTCGGGTGGTGGCAGCCACCGTCCGTGTCTAAGGGGATAGTGATAATGATGGAGAATGCATGGCTCATACCGCTTTTCCCGCTATTATCGTTTTTGATCCTTCTTCTTTTCGGGAAGCGACTGAAGGAGGCGAGTGCGTATGTGGGGATTCTGTTCACATTGGCATCGCTTGTCTACTCGATTTTGGTATTATTCGAGCGCTTTTCTGAGCCAACCTATGTTACGAAATTTGACTGGCTCACGATAGGAGATATGCATCTAACAGCGGGCTTTGAAGTGAATCAATTAAATGCATTAATGCTGTTTATCGTATCGCTCGTAAGTTTCTTAGTACATACCTACTCCAAAGGTTATATGCAAGGGGACGAGCGGTTTCCAGTATTCTATGCCTATTTAGGACTCTTTACGTTTGCAATGCTTGGTCTGGTGATTTCACCAAACTTGCTGCAAACCTATATTTTCTGGGAGCTTGTCGGTGTCGGTTCCTTCCTATTAATCGGTTTTTATTTTTACAAGGACGAAGCGAAGGTGGCCGCGAAAAAAGCGTTCATTATGACCCGAATCGGGGATGTAGGCTTATTTATCGGCATGATTCTGCTATTCTGGGAAACCAAAAGCTTTGAATATAGTGAAATTTTCGCTGCCGTTGATGCCGGTGCGGTGTCAGGCACCATGATCACCTTAACCGCCATCCTTATTTTCATCGGGGCGGTTGGTAAGTCGGGCCAGTTCCCGCTTCACACCTGGCTTCCGGATGCGATGGAAGGTCCGACGCCTGTTTCGGCCTTAATCCACGCGGCAACGATGGTAGCGGCCGGTGTTTATTTGGTAGCGGCACTATTTCCACTGTTCGCAGCGAGCAAAACAGCGCTCCTTACGATCGCCGTGATTGGCGCATTTACCGCGATTTTTGCAGCAAGCATTGGTCTTGTACAAACCGATATTAAACGCGTACTCGCGTATTCAACGGTCTCACAGCTTGGCTACATGATGCTTGCCTTAGGGTCTGCCGGTTATGTTGCTGGGGTATTCCACCTGATGACACACGCATTCTTCAAGGCGCTATTATTCTTAGCAGCCGGCTCCGTCATTCATGCGGTACATACACAGAACATCGAAGAAATGGGCGGACTTTGGAAAAAGCTCAAACTAACCGGACCGCTATTCTTAATCGGAACACTCGCAATCAGCGGTGTCCCAGGGCTTTCCGGATTCTTCTCCAAAGATGAAATTTTAGTTGCGGCCTGGGAAGGCGGACATCCATTCCTCTTCTTACTCGCACTTGCGGCCGCATTTATGACAGCTTTCTATATGTTCCGCTTGTTCTTCATGGTATTTACCGGTGAAGCACGAGGAGAACAAAAGCATGTGCATGAATCACCAGCGAACATGACTTACCCGATGATTCTCCTCGGTGTGCTGGCGATTGTTGCTGGTTATGTCAATACACCTTGGTTTGGAACGTTCCTTGGCGACTGGCTTGTCGATGGCAACGAAGCGCTCGCGCACCATGGCCACGTCGAAGGTCCAAGCTGGATCATGATTGCCGCAACGGTTGTTTCCTTAGCGGGAATTTACCTTGCATACTTGATGTACAGCAAGCGTTCTGTGGCCCGCAACTGGTTAAGCGGCACAGGGGATACATTACACACGATTTTAACGAATAAATATTATGTCGACGAGTTCTATCAACTGACGGTGGTCGCATTCACAAAAGGACTCAGCTACTTCTTACGTTTCATTGATGTCTTCCTTGTCGGTGGACTCGTCAAGGGTGTGGTTGGGATTGTCCAAGGTCTTGGAGCAGCAGGTTCGAAGCTGCAAACCGGACAGGTTCAAACGTACGGCGCGGTCGCCTTTATTGGGCTAGCGGTACTCGTTGTCATCTTTGCATTAACTGGGGGGTACTTACGATGAATTTAACATCTGTTCTTTCAATCCTAGTATTCTCCCCTTTACTAGGTATCATCGTTTTGGCTATCATGCCTAAAACGGCGGAAAAAGCGATTAAAGCGGTTGGCTTCCTAGCCACGCTGCCGGCCTTACTGTTGGCCCTAGCGGCCTATCTTCATTATCAATTTGGCAAGGATTTGGCGGACTTTACCGTATCCGTCCCGTGGATTCAGTTCCGCGGCATGACCGGCGTCGAAGAGCCAGTTTTCTCGGTGTACTATGAACTTGCCTTGAGCGGCTTTCAACTCTTGCTGGTCGTCCTCACAGCGGTCGTAGCGACGCTGTCAGCGATTGCGGCGGCAAAGTTTGTGAAAAAGGAATGGAAAGGCTATTTCATGCTCTTCCTTCTGTTAGAAATCGGAATGCTCGGCGTATTTACCGCCGAAAACTTAATTCTGTTCTTCATCTTCTTTGAAATCACCTTAATCCCGACCTTCTTCTTAATCGGAAAATGGGGTTATTTTGAAAAAGAAAAGGCAGCTTACAGCTTCTTAATTTATAACGGCTTAGGGTCAGCCGTACTGCTGATCGTCATCATGATTCTGTTTGCAAAAACAGGGACAACAAACATTGATGCGTTAGTTCAAATTGTGGCCGATCCAAATGCGCCGCTGTCTGGCGACTTAAAGCTTGGCTTGTTCATTTCCTTATTGATTGCGTTTGGTGTAAAATTACCGATTTTCCCATTACACAGCTGGATGCTGAAGGTACACGTTCAAGCGCCGCCCTCTGTTGTTATGATCCACTCAGGGATTCTCCTGAAAATCGGTGCGTACGGATTAATCCGTTTTGGGATGGGTATATTTCCCGAGCAATTTAAGACACTTGCGACGCTGATTGCTGTCCTTGGAGTGATTAACCTCCTCTACGGGGCGTTCCTAGCGTTCATTCAAACAGACTTTAAAATGGTTTTGGCTTATTCATCCATTTCTCATATGGGTATTGTGTTAATCGGACTTGCGGCGATGAATGAGGCTGGGGTTCAGGGGGCGATTTTCCAAGTGATTTCGCACGGATTGATTTCCGCGCTGTTGTTCTTCTTGGTGGGCATCCTTTATGAACGCACCGATACATCGCTGATCGAGAATCTGGGCGGAATGGCGAAGGGCATGCCGATTGCAGCGGGCTTCTTGTTGGCTGCAGGGATGGCGTCGCTTGGCTTGCCAGGGATGTCTGGATTTGTCAGTGAGTTTATGGCGTTCCTCGGTCTTTTCAAAGAAATGCCGTGGATTGCCGCGGTTGGTACGATCGGGATTATCATGACGGCGGCTTACTTGCTTCGCGCGGTGTTAGGGATTACGTACGGCAAGTCACATCGTGAATTTACCGGCGTCCTTGATCTGAAAGGCGTGGAATTCGTGCCGGTGGTTATTTTGATGTTGTTAATCGTTTTAATTGGGGTTTTCCCAAGTGTCCTCAGCGCACCGCTACAAACTACACTTGAAACGATCATGCTAGGGATAGGAGGGTGATGAAGGATGAGTCTTGAGACCTTGCAGCAAATGAATTGGAGTGCCATGACGCCAGAGTTCATCATCCTTGGTGTATCTGCACTTCTTACACTTTTAGATTTATTTATGCCGAAAAATATGGATCGAAAAATTCTCGGCTGGATCGGGATTGCGGCCATTTTTGCAGCGATCGTTTCTGTGCTTGGCATGGTCGGCGGACCAGTGACGTCGATTTTGGAGAATTCGTTCCGCTTAGATAGTTTTGCGATGGCCTTTAAATTATTGCTGCTTGCGGGTGCAGGTCTGGTCATGTTCTTGGCCGTCAGCTATGAGCCGAAAGACGGCTTGGAAGAATATCGCGGCGAGTTTTATTACTTGTTCTTATCGGCCTTGCTCGGTGCGATGATTATGACATCCAGCGGCGATCTAATTACGCTGTTTATCGGCTTGGAATTGTTAACTGTTTCTTCTTATATTTTAGCGGGGATCCGCAAGTATCATTTAGAGTCTAACGAATCAGCAATGAAATACGTCATCAATGGCGGAATTTCGACGGCGATTACGTTGTTTGGGATGAGCTATATCTATGGCTTAACAGGCTCAACCAACTTGCTCGACATTGCCGGCCGGTTGTCCACGGTTACGGATAGCCAGCAAGCGTACTTGTTAACCTTGGCATTTTTGATGGTTTTTGTTGGATTAGCCTTTAAATTGGGTGCGGCTCCGTTCCATATGTGGGCACCTGATGTTTACCAAGGGGCGCCAACACCAGTTACCGCTTTTCTAAGTGTGGTTTCGAAGACAGCGGGCTTTGTGATTGTGCTCCGCATTTTGTTAACAGTATTTGGTTCGGCTGCATCGGTTGGAAATCCACAAATGCCGATTTTGCTAGATATGCAGGACTATATCGCCTTTATCGCTGGGGCAACCATGATTATTGGTAACGTGATTGCTTTGAAGCAGTCGAACATAAAACGGATGTTTGCTTACTCAAGTATCGCTCATGCCGGCTATATTTTAGTGGCGTTAACATCTTTAAGCTCGAATATGTTTTATTCAATCTGGTTCTACTTGCTCGCTTACTTGTTCATGAACCTTGGCGCATTTGCGGTCATCCAGGTGGTTAGCGAAAAAACAGGTTCAACGAAGATTGCTGATTTTGCTGGATTGTATCGCCGCTCGCCGGTGCTTGCAGTCGTGATGGGCTTACTGCTTGTTTCGTTGGCAGGTTTCCCGGGTACAGCTGGTTTCATCGGAAAATTAAACATCTTTATCGGGGCATTTTATGGTACACCGCATTATGTGCTTGCGTCGATTATGATTGCGACGACGGTCGTTTCGTATTTCTACTATTTCGGCGTGATGACGCAAATGTTCTTCCGTCCGGCAAGCGATGACAGCAAGTTCAATCTTCCATTTGGAATTATTGTGGTCTTGATTGTTGCTGTGGTTGGGTCGGTGCTGTTTGGTGTGATGCCGAATATCGCTTTAGATTTTATGCAAAATAACCTTGATATCTTAGCAGACTTTTTCAGCTAGTCGTTAAGGGAGAGATAGGCTGCTTGGGGGAAGGCGGCCGGTTAAATTAAAGGGGTTTTATATGAAGAAGAAGAGGTTGGGGAACCTCTTCTTTTTTTGTTGGTTTTTAAAAATTACCGGTTGCTTATTACATAATTTCGAGAACTTATTACATAATTCCGGTCGTTTATAACATATTTCACGAAACTTACGACAATTGCTGGATATTAATTGGAAACTAGTTAGTTTACAAATTACTTATTACATATTTTCAGGAACTTATTACATATTACCGAACTCTTATAACATATTTCACTAAACTTACGACAATTGCTGGATATTAATTGGAAATTAGTTAGTTTACAAATTACTTATTACATATTTTCAGGAACTAATTACATATTACCGAACTCTTATAACATATTTCACGATACTTACGACAATTGCTGGATATTAATTGGAAATTAGATCGTTTACAAATTACTTATTACATAATTTCGAGAACTTATTACATATTACCGAACTCTTATAACACATTTCACGAAACTTACGACATTTACTGGATATTAATTAGAAATCGCCATGATCACAAATGCCCCTCAAACAAAAAGGATGCAGGCAACGATTTCGTTGCCTGCAGCTTTTTGAATTTTTTATGACACAATTAATTCATTAAATTATTTAATATTTGTTACTCAAGGCAGGGTTTCGATTTCTCATCGTATTGAATCGGTCTCCCTCATGATCAGGTGTTGGTTCCACGTCTAAAGGGGGCTCTTCTTCACTGTCGACCATATTATGGGCAGAGTCTTCTCTTTTCTTGACCAGGACTAAGATCTTACCTTCTTCAACGGACTCCCCATAATACTTAGCGTCATCGTCTGGAATTCCAAGTCCGATTAGTGCTCCAGTTAATCCGCCTAAACCTGCACCGGTTAAAGCACCCATTATGCTTGCGGCGATTGGACCTGCGGCAACTATCGGGCCAATACCCGGTATAGCAAGAGCGCCAAGTCCAGCTAATAGTCCTGTTGCGCCACCAAGTGCCCCACCTGTAATCGCGCCTGTTGCTGCGGTATCTTCGACTGCAGTGCCTGTTTCTTCGGTAACGTAATCAACATGATTGTGATCTTTACCGATTACACTGATTTCTGACTTATCGTATCCCCATTTTACAAGATCCTCAATTGCTGCAATGGCCTCTTGTTCGGATTGATACACACCTACAATGTTTTTTTCATGTTTGTTCATTTTACTCCTCCTCTTATTTAAAATTTGGATGTTTTATAAAAAATGAATATAGTAGTATCATTAATAGGCTGCCAATGTGAATGTTTACTATCTTGATAGTTTATCTTTTACTTCGCCAACGCCTTCTTTTACTTTCCCTTTTGCTTTATCCATTTTTCCTTCTGCTACCTTTGAATCATCATCTGTTAAATGACCCCATTGCTCTTTAGCTTCACCTTTTACTTGATCTACATTACCTGACAATTTATCCTTATTCATATTGTTTACCCTCCTAGTATTTGTTCTTATGGATTTTTATTATCTAGTTCATCTTTCTTTTCACCATCGCTAATACCATTATCTTGATCTACTCCATCACCAACACCGTTATCTTCTAATTTTTTCTCTACATTATTCATAGCTTCTTTCATGTTCGCCTTCGCGTCCTTCATCGTTCCGTTGGCTTCCTTCTGTGTATCATTATCTACGGCATCTTTTTGTTGTCCATCATTAATGCCATTATCTTGGTCGACTCCATCTCCACAACCGGCTAATCCGCCGAATGTAAGGGAAGCAGCCATTCCACCCACTAATAATTTTTTCTTCCAATTCCTAGTCATTGCTGATTCCTCCTTCTAATTGAACGGTAAGTATCTTTTAGAAGTGCCAAGAGCTGCGCTATCTGCTGTTAAGCAATGAAATCTCATCCAATAAGTAAACGTGGGAGGTTAATGGTGCCAATATGGTTATTGGATTTGCTATTAAACTCATACCTTTCAGCCCCTTTCGTTTGCATATTGGTTATATTCCCACTGTATAAAATACGAAACCTCAATTTTTTTAAGAGTAAGGTATGGATGATCCATACTAGAATAAAAAATCGTTTTCTTTCTATTAAAAGCCATTTTTTAGCAGCCTCTGATTCCCATTTGAAAAATTTTTTTATTGATGGAGTATGAACCAACTAGTAAAAAAATAAGGTTTCATTTCTTTTATTAGGGTTATATATCCAATAGAAAACTTACTTACGTAAATAAGTTGAAGCTGTTAATTATGATTCTACAACTCTAGGAGGTAGTAAAAATGAAGCAAGTGAAGATAGTAGAAAATGACGTTGAAGCAAAAAAGTCAGTGGTTCAATTTTTAAATCAGGGTTTTACAAAAGAGGAGGTCTACATATTGGCCCACGACAAAGACCGTTCAATGGATCTAACAGATGTAACTGATACAAATGGTATGGAGGAATATGATCAGGGTGTCTTTGAATCATTGGCAAATGTATTTCGTTCTCGTGGGGATGAACTACGCTCCAACATGGAATCTTTAGGATTATCTTATTTTGAAGCCCAGCAATTTGAAGGAGAATTAGACATGGGGCGACTGGTCATTGTTGCGACAAAAAAAGTATCATAACAAAACTGAAAAATTAGGAAAAGGAGATCGATACGATGGATATGAATCAAATGATGATGGGTTGGTACTCTTATTTTAATCAGCTTCCGAACTTGCTGTTTGCCCTGATTGTATTATTGGTTGGCTGGTTGATCGCTAAGAGTATCGGAAAAGGTGTCGAGGCCATTTTAAAGAAAACACGCTTTGATGATAAGCTTTTTTCAAACTTTGAAAAGAGAAAATACTCATCCGAAGTGATTATTGGAAAAATTGTTTATTATATTTTACTAGTGTTTGTGTGGATTATCTTTTTTAATATGCTGAACTTAAACTTGATTGCCACACCACTGGTTCAAATGTTATCAATCATTACAGCAGCGATTCCGAACGTTTTAAAAGCTGCTCTAATATTACTACTAGCTTGGGCAGTTGCCTCACTCGTTCGTATGCTCTTTAAAAAGGCCTCTGCAATGTTTCATTTTGAACGTCTTTTAGTCCAGTGGAAGATGGCAAATAATCCAGCGGATGCTGTAAGTAAGGTAAACAGTATCGCAAAAGCTCTTTTCTACTTTGTTTTCTTACTATTTTTACCAGGTGTCTTGGATGCATTGCAAATGGAAGGTGTTTCTGAACCTTTCGCAAACACTCTATCAACTTTGCTTGCCTTTATACCTAAGTTATTTGCTGCCGCACTGATTGTCTTTGTCGGCTGGCTTATTGCAAAAATTGTCCGTGATATTCTAACCAACTTTTTAAGAAGTATTGGTACAGAGAGAATTGGTCAACGGTTTGGGTTAAGCCCAACAGGAGAGGGAACCACACTTTCAAGTATGATCGGCAATATTGTGTTTATCTTAATCTTAATTCCGACGATTATTACAGCCTTAGAAAAACTCGATCTGAAAGGAATTTCTGATCCAGCCATAACGATGCTTCATCATGTGCTCTCCCTCATTCCAAACATCGCTGTGGCGGTAATCTTAATCTTAGTGGGCTTATGGCTTGGAAAATGGGTCGAAAAAATGGTTACTCAAATGCTTTGGCGCTTACGATTTAACAATTTATTTCACCATATGGGCATTGGCTCATTAAATCCAGAGCAATCCAAGTACAATCTTTCACAAATCGTTGGTATGCTCGCAAAAATAGTGATTGTTTTATTATTTACAGTGGAAGCATTACAAATTGTCCACTTAGAGTTCTTAGTGACTCTTGCAACAGGCGTGATTGCTTATTTACCGATGTTATTCGCTGCTCTAGTTATTTTAGGAGTTGGATTATATTTAGGTCATTTAGTAGAACGTATTTTACAAAACATTTTAAAGAACAGCTACTCGCGGACACTTGCAGCTGTTGGGAAATATGCAATCTTTGCAGTTACTGTCTTTATGGCATTAGACCAGCTTGGGGTTGCTCATTCCATCGTAAATGCTGCCTTTATTCTCGTATTAGGTGGAGTAGCATTAGCATTCGGCCTCGCCTTCGGTCTAGGAGGAAAGGAATTTGCCACGAAATATTTAGGTAAGCTAGATAATAAGATAGACAAGAAAATAGTAGAATAAAAGATTTAAGAAAAAGGGACAGGTTGTTACCTGATCGCACGAATAACAATCCGAAACTCAGATGATTTCGGATTGTTATTTTTAATAAAAGAGAGGGAGTGAAACTTCTCTTGATGATAATAAATTTACTTTTAATCACACTATTAATCGCACTTACTGGATTTTTTGTCGCAATCGAATTTGCCATCGTAAAAGTACGCCCCTCTAGGATTGATCAATTGATTGCGGAAGGAAAGAAGGGTGCTGTAGCAGCTAAAAAGGTAGTATCACATCTCGATGAATACCTTTCAACCTGCCAACTGGGAATCACAGTAACGGCACTCGGGCTGGGATGGTTAGGAGAACCAACGGTAGAAAGGCTGCTGCACCCATTGTTAACGGTACTCAACCTAAATGAATCTGTTACACATATTTTATCCTTTGGGCTTGCCTTTGCCTCAGTTACCTTTTTACATGTAGTAATTGGTGAATTGGCGCCGAAAACAGTAGCAATTCAAAAAGCGGAGATTGTAACACTTTTCTTCTCACGGCCAATCATATGGTTTAACAAAATCATGTTTCCGTTTATCTGGCTATTAAATGGCTCTGCCCGTCTGCTGGCCGGTCTATTTGGCTTAAATCCAGCATCTGAACAGGAATCAGCTCATTCTGAAGAAGAGCTGCGGATCCTCTTGTTAGAAAGCTATAAGAGCGGCGAGATTAATCAGAATGAATTACGATATGTAAACAATATTTTTGAATTTGATGAGAGATTAGCAAAAGAAATCATGGTCCCTCGCACGGAGATTAGCAGCCTTACGGTGGACGACACGATTAATGAAGTTATTAAGAGGGTGAAAAGCGAAAATTATACTCGATATCCAGTAATGGACGGTGATATAGATAATATAATCGGAATCATAAACGTTAAAGCACTCTTAACAGCAAAAATAATGAATAAAGGTAATACGGAAGAGTTGAAGGTAAAATCCTATATCAATCCTGTTATTTACGTGATCGAGACCATTCCCATTCATGACTTATTGGTGAAAATGCAAAAAGAACGTACCCATATGGCCATCCTAATAGATGAATACGGTGGGACTTCTGGTTTGGTTACGGTTGAAGATATTATTGAGGAAATCGTCGGAGAAGTTAGAGATGAATTTGATGCGGATGAAGTGGCAGAGATTCAAAAGATCAAGGAAAACCATTATTTAGTAGATGCAAAACTATTAATAGAGGACGTAAATGATTTACTCGGTACAAACTTAGCGACTGCAGGAATAATTACAATTGGCGGCTGGTTTCTATCACAAAACTTTGACTCCCAAAAAGGAAGTGAAGTTGTACAAGAAGGATATCTGTTCAAAGTCCACACAATCAGTGGTTATCACATTTCGAATTTAGAAGTAAAAAAGATTTGAAATTAAGGATTTATAGCCAAGTTGATTGGAGCGGAAGGTGCGAAGACTCCTGCGGGAGGACGGGGCAGGGGAGACCCGCTCATCTCTAGCGCCGAGGAGGCTCCCCGGACCGCCCGCGGAAAGCGAAGCGCCTGGAGCGGAAATCAACAACCAAGTATAACGGAACCAAAATTAAAAATCTCGAAAACAAAAGAAGGCTTGGAATATCTAAGCTCTTCTAATTATTTCATTCTAAATACTGTGAGTGCTAAACAACAAGATGTTCATTTAATGTTTGCTGTAACGTTGCTTTTGTCTCTGTATAACTGTGAAGGTCAATTCCTAAATTAACCATTCTTCTTACAAGTTCAGGGCGTAATCCAGTTAGGATTGATTTAGCACCCATCAACGTTACACCAATCAATACTCTTTGAAAATGAGAAATGGTACCTTCGTCCATGTCCGATATTCCCGAAAGGTCAATAATCAATGTCAGAATCCTTAACCTTGATATATCCGTTAAAACTTTTTCTTCAATAATATCCATTCGATAAGAATCAAACGTACCAATCAACGGCAATACAGCTACAGTTGTGCTAACTGGTATGATGGGAACCGAGAGATGTTCAACTAATTTCCTTTGAGAAAGAATTAATTCATCTTTATACTGTGAATAGCTAATGAAAAAGGTGTTTAGAAATTCATCAATCCCATCATTAACTTTATGTTCCAATTCGAAAAAATCTTCAATATAATTGCCTTTCTCATTTAATTGATCATAAAGTTTTATGAAATGCCATAAGGCACGTCTAATGGCATGTACCCATTCTAGTTTGAACGCCAGAGTTAAAGAAAATCTCGCCCAAGCCACTCCTTCTTCTTTAGCAAAAGCAATGAGTTCATCTGCTCTATTTTCCACAACGTAAAGAACTAGCCTTTGAGCATTTTTTAAAAGATCAATATTTCCAGCTTGTAAAATACGCTCAATATTAGAGGCAACATTGACAGCCTCGGATAACAGCTTATTCTGAAATTCTTCTTTGTTTTCGATAATATAAGCCGAAATATTTTTAGTGTCATAAAAGTTATTCAAAGTTTATTCCTCCTCTTTATGTAAAAAAATGTTATTTCAAAGCTTCGCAAAAGATTATACCTTTCCAATAGCTGTTAAATTACACCCTGCCAAGTATCAATACCCGCTTTGTGGAACAACGAAACATTTTTTTTTGAAAAAAAAAAGATAAGAACATAAAAAGTTCATCCCTGAGGTCCTCCGGGATGATTTTTTTGTTCTATTTGCTTTTTATGCTGCAAATTATGTCCTTTGTCCTAAAGTGTTTTGTTCAACTAAACTGCCTAGTTAACGAAGTATGATGTTGATTCTTTAAATTTTCTTCCATGATGTTCATATCATCTTTAAAATACTCGGTGATAACCTCTTTTTCTCCAAATAAAAACAGCTGATCTCCTTCATGGATTTCTTCGTTGTAGATGTTTCTTCTAATCTTTAATTCACCTCTTTTAATAAAAATTACAACAAACTCAAGCCGCCCATGTTCTTTTATCACTTGATTTATCGTTTTGAAAGCGAGAGAAGAGTCTTTATAGATATGAAGATTTAGTAGATAATCTCCTTTCTCTGTTAAAAATACGTCCCGGATTGGCAAATCACCAAGCTCAATATTCTGTTTCATTTTTTTATGAAATAATTTCGATAATAATTTCTGAATGCATGCCAGCTTTAATACCCCAAAGACTAGCAGGACACCACCTGCTACAAATAAAATGTGATTCATTCTAAGATCGTCAGAAAGGAAATTGCTAATTGATGAAATAATCACTGCAAGGGAGAAGGCTCCAAACAGAATCAGGAAAGTGGCAAGTTTTCTTCGAATGGGGTGGCCTAAAATAAGCTCGGATTCTCCTGTAGTAAAGCCCGTGCCTGTCATCAAAGATATGACCTGAAACCTTGAAATCTCCAATTTGAGCCCTGTTAACCGAAATAAAACCACGTAAATTTCGATAACGGCTGTAATGATGATGAAATAGATGAGTAAAAAAAATAAATTCATTTTACCACCTCAAATGGTCAAAAAATTAGCTGGGGCAGTAACGTGCCCCAACCGATTATCACTGCATTTTCTCATTAAAAAATTGAACCGAATACATAGCCCCTTCGCTGACCATATTATTATCTTCTAGATCATGTGGATGCGGGTGTCCTCCTTTTTCAATCGGGAGTGTTTCACTTTTATCAAAAGGAGAAGGTTTAATTTTACGTTTCCAGTCTCTTAAGACACTTTCTGCTTTTACTCTGTTCGGTTTAGAAGATAACCACATCGCTGCAGATGCCCCCATTCCAACCACAACCATTGTAGGCAAAACTCGTTTCATATCAAGACCTCCTTTAGATTTTAACAATCTCTTAAAATAGGACTTCATTTCAACTAAGTTCTATTAATCCTTTCATACCCGTTTCCCTGCATTTAAAACCTATTTTTTATGTTTCATTTTTTTAAAATTAGGGGATTTAATTAGGAAGACTTTTGCCAAAAGGAGACTTTTATGGAGAGAACTATCGGACCGAACAAATGGAAGTGGTATCAATTTGACAAAAACGACAGTGAACGAATAGAACCAATTATTGAAAATGTTAACTGCGGGAGCACCGGATGGCTGGAACAGCTTCAGGAACATAAAACAAACTTCTTACGGATAAAAACACTTGATAATGGAAAGAAGGTTGTGACCGGCTCACTTATTTATCAGCAAAATTTTGAAGAGGAACTAGATTATAAAATCTTTCATTTTTATGTAAGTACGGATCAATTGATTACAGTTGATCTGATGCTGTCTTCCTTTAAACATATCCATACGGAGGACCTACTCAGGCTCATTGATCGAACGGAAAACCCGGTTGATGGCTTTTTAATTTTTTTGGGAGAACTTATGAATGAAATGTTGTTTGAGATCGATCAATTTGAAGATGCGTTAAAAACACTAATCTGGAGTGTCCGGAAACGAAATGAAACGAGTATTCTTGAAAAAATCTATACGCAAAGGCATGAACTATTAGTCTGGAAGAATCTATTAATCCCGATAAAAGAGTTAAAAATGGGGATAGAGGAGATCAATCTAAATGAGGTAAGCACGGGAGATATTTTTAAGACGACGTGTAAACGGATTGACCGGGCGGTTGAATTGCTCAATGAATATGAACATGAGCTTGATTCAATCATTAATTTGGAGGAAGTCATCTCATCCCATCGTGGAAATGAAATTATGAAAACCTTAACGGTCATCACAACGATCTTTACCCCAGTCATGGCGTTTGGGGCATTATGGGGGATGAATTTTAAGCATATGCCGGAACTGGAATGGAAGTTCGGCTATATAATGTCCGTCATTCTAATTGGAGTCTCAACCATCCTACTTTATGGATTTTTGAAATTTAATGGCTGGACCGGTGACCTATTAAGAGGGAAAAAGAAAGGCTCGTTTTTTAAATAATAGGTTATGTTAAAGCTTATTGTTGATTTTGGCACCCTGTTGATTGGAGCGGAAGGCGCGAAGACTCCTGCGGGAGGACGGGGCAGGGGAGACCCCGCAGGAGCGCAGCGACGAGGAGGCTCCCCGGGCCGCCCGCGGAAAGCGAAGCGCCTGGAGCGGAAATCAATAGGCGATTTTAATAGATCTAAATAATAGAATGATTGGCTTGATAAAAAACGATTTCGATAGATGATAGATAGTACAGAAGTAACAAATCTATCAAAAAAAGTTTAGGTTCCTACAAAGGGTGGTACAACATAATTAAGGTTACAAGTTAACCTGAAGTAAAATTTTAAAAATTAAAAGGAGGAAAATCAAATGGCAAAGAATACTAGTGAGACAATCAGTAGGGAAGAAGCAGGCCGTAAAGATGATACTACTTTTAAGAAACCCGAACAAGATGCATATCAGGAATTTGAAAATCCGCAAAGTGACGAATCCAATTCTAGGCAGTTTAATGAAGAGATGAGGCAGCCAGATAGAGAGGGCGATTCTAGGAATTTCAATCAAGAGATAAGACAGCCAGGAAGAGAGGCTGAGTCTAGAAATTACAACGCTCAAGAGATGAGACAGCCTGGTGACGATCTCAATTCCAAGAATTATAGACAAGAACCTTCTCAAGAGACTGAGAAAAAGGATAAGAACGCCAATTCTAACAATCAGGAAACAAAATCGAATCTATAAGTCGGCCTAACTTGTAAGGAACTATAAAAATATAATTGAATGGTAAGGATATGACGAGTGAATAATCACTCGTCATGTTCGCGTTTTAAATTCGACTTGTGCCAGGCCTCGTTTCTTTCATGTGATTGTCCAAACAAAAGTAACGGCCCACTATAGAGGACCGTTACGAGGATGTTGCTGCTATTGGAGCGGATCAGGAATCAGATTTTCTTCTTCCAGTTGCTGAGTACCGGTTTTCATATGGCTCATTTCCTTGCCGAGTTTCTTCATTTCGCCTAAATCCCGTGCCATAGAGCCATTATTGTTTTTTTCTACTGATGGGGGTACGGATAATAGCTTTAATTCTTTCAGCATATCGAGTGCTGCACTACGGACCTGGAGCGGGACGGTGTCATTTTCTTCAAAGTCGGCTTCCTCAAAATGAACGAACATACCGCCTTTTTCAGAGGTGGCTGTTTTTACGTACAGTGGGTAGGAAGCTCCTGTCACATCACTCATGATATGCAATCGAAACGTGGAGTTCCCTAAATACTCCACTTGTTCAAATCCATAATCCTTAAACTGTTGAAGCATTGTCTCTTTATCCATTGCGTTTCCTCCTATTTGAAAAAATGAGTGTACATCGATTCCTTACTACCCTGTGTGTACCCCTTTTTTTTTATTTGAAACATCAAAGATAGTAGGGCTATGCGCCTATGCTATATGATTCATTATTTGGCTAGCAAAAATTGGTATAATGTTACATAACAAGTAATTCTTCGAATAGCGAAGAAACCGTTTAGGTGGGAAAATGAATGGAAAAAGCAAATCAAATAGTAGAATATATTCAAATAAACCGGGAGCAAATTTTAAAAGAGTGGTCGAAGAAAGTAATTCTTATGGATGAACAAAGAGCAGCTAATTTGATATCAGAGAAAGTCTATATCAATATTTGCAATGATTATATAAATTTACTAATTAATGGTTCTACCAATCAACAGAAAAATAGTGAAAGCAAGATCAGTGAATTTACTCAAAAAATAGTTCAACTCGGCTGGACATTAGGTTTTATTATGGACAGTTTAAGTGAATTTGGAAAAATTGTTTTCTTTCCCATGGCAGATAAGACTTCAGAAAAAGAACAAGTTGAATTTATTTTGGATTATGACAAATGGATTAGTCCGATCAACGTTGCCGTGTTGAATCAGTATGCGGAAACTTGGCAAAGAACGGTATCCTTACAAAAAATTGCGCTTCAAGAGCTATCTGCACCGCTTATCCCGATTTTTGAAAATATTACGATCATGCCGTTAGTTGGAACCATTGACACAGAAAGAGCAAAGTCGATTATGGAAAATTTATTACAAGGGGTTGTTAAGCATCACGCCCAAGTTGTCTTAATTGATATCACAGGAGTTCCTGTCGTAGACACGATGGTTGCCCACCATATTATTCAGGCATCCGAAGCCGTAAGATTAGTAGGAGCAAAATGTTTAATCGTTGGGATTCGTCCAGAGATTGCACAAACAATCGTTAATTTAGGAATTAATTTAACTCAAGTCATCACCAAAAATAGCTTACAAAAAGGAATTGAGGCTGCCTTGGAAATGACGAATCGAAAGGTCATATCAACGGAGGAATAATAATGGTCGCTAGAATACCTATACTAAAGTTATATAACTGCCTGCTTATTTCTATTCAGTGGGAACTTGATGATCAAACGGCAATACAATTTCAAGAAGATTTGCTTCATAAAATCCATGAAACAGGATCGAATGGTGTAGTCATCGATTTAACGTCTATAGATGTGATTGATTCGTTTATTGCAAAAGTACTAGGCGATGTTATTAGTATGTCCAAACTGATGGGGGCAAAAGTAGTTTTAACGGGCATCCAACCAGCTGTAGCCATTACATTAGTTGAACTAGGAATCCATCTTCAAGAGGTGCTTACAGCACTAGATTTAGAAAAGGGGTTAGAAACACTACAACGGGAGTTGGGGGAGAAAGCATGGAGAACGAATCCTATGTGAAAATTTTTAACGAATGGGATATCGTTGCAGCTAGGCAACTAGGAAGAAATATTGCCAAGGAGCTTGAATTTGGTACAGTTGACCAAGCAAGAATCACGACAGCGATTTCTGAGCTTGCACGTAATATTTATTTATATGCAGGGCAAGGTGAAATACGGATTGAACGCATAGATGGACGTGATAAACGTGGTATAAAGGTGATCGCTGCTGATAATGGACCAGGAATTCAGGATATTAGAAAAGTGATGGAAGATGGATATTCCACATCAGGTGGGTTAGGAGCGGGATTACCGGGGGTTAAGCGCTTAATGGATGAATTTGATATTACCTCTTCACTAGAGGAAGGTACAATTATTAAGACGGTAAAATGGACTCGTTAGGAGGATGCTTGCTATGGAAATTTTCAAATCAAGGTATCGGCATTTGCTTCGCAGTTATCTGAAAGAATCATCCGAAAAAGCTTTGTACCAAGCACAACTATTTAGTAGAAAATCGATTTTACAGCAAATTTCTCCTGAGGAAATTGTCAGTTTACATAGTGAAGCGTTGAAAGAAATTTTTCCGGATATTCAAAAAGAGGTCTTATTGTCCTTTGATTTTCTTTTAGAGGTGATGATAGACTATGGCTTAGCCTACCAGGAGCATCAATGCATGCGGGATCAACAGCTGGAAATAAAATCAGAAATTGAGATTGCAGCAAGCATTCAAGAAAATTTACTAGAAACATCTATTCCTCAAATGGACGATTTAGATATTGGGGCAACAAGTATTCCTGCCAAACAAATGAATGGGGATTTTTATCACTTTATTCAAGAGGGGCAAAATATTCATATAGCCGTTGCAGATGTAATTGGTAAAGGAATACCTGCAGCCATTTGTATGGCGATGATCAAGTATGCAATCGATAGTTTACCAGAGTCTAGGAAAAGTCCTCACTTTGTTTTAGAAAGTATAAATAGAGTCGTAGAAGATAATCTCGATGAAGGTATGTTTATTACCATGTTCTATGGGATGTACGATACAGTTAACCATTCCTTTACCTATGGTGCAGCAGGGCATGAACAAGGATTCTATTATCATTCCGTTACGAATTCATTTGAGGATCTCGTGACAAAAGGTCTAGTATTAGGCGTGGACCAGAACTTTACATATGAGCAGTATCAAAAACAAGTCGAACCCGGGGATATGATTGTCTTATTATCGGATGGAGTGACGGAAGCAAGAACAGAAGATGGTTTTATCGAACGTTCGGTGATAACTGACTTAATTCAAAAATATAAGCAATTAACCGCTCAAGAAATGGTGGAACAAATTTATCGAGATTTGGAAAAGATGCAGAACTTTGAAATGAATGATGATTTTACCCTAATTATTTTTCGAAGAAAGGTTTAATCTTCCATGGGTGCGGGTAAGTACATAAAAATAGATTAAATTCCTGAGGTGATAATGAATGGATTTAAAAGTTGATAAACACCAAAATAATAGAAAGACATTCGTTTTTGTTGCAGGAGAAATAGATGCATACACTGCACCAAAGCTACGAGAGGAATTATTACCACTCGCTGAAGAGCAAAACCAATCACTGATCGTCAGTTTAAAAGATGTGTCATATATTGATAGTACTGGCCTAGGTGTATTTATTGGTTTATTCAAACTAATAATGAAAAATGATGGTGAATTAAAGCTCGTAGACTTGTCAGATCGCTTGGAACGACTCTTTCAAATTACAGGTTTAAGCAACATAATTGATATTTCTACGAATTCAGAGGTGGGGTACAATGAAACAATTAGTTGACTACATTGAAGTGAAAATGCCTGCTAAGCCGGAATATGTAGGGGTAATCCGATTAACGTTATCAGGAATTGCCAGCAGAATGGGATACGCATATGAGGAGATTGAAGATTTAAAGATTGCCGTCAGTGAGGCATGTACGAATGCCGTTCAACATGCTTACAAAGATAACGCCTTCGGAGAAACAATTGTTGGATTTGGAATTTATGAAAATAAACTAGAAATTATGATCACTGATAATGGAGAGAGTTTTAATTTTGAACAGACAAGGGACAAACTAGGCCCATATTCCGCCTCAACTACAACCGACCAACTGGTGGAGGGAGGGTTGGGTCTATATTTGATGGAAACGCTCATGGATGAAGTCCATGTATTTGATCATTCCGGAGTTACGGTCTTCATGGTGAAGTATTTAAGTGGGGAGCGTGTAAATCATGACACAACCATTTCAAACTATGAAGAGAACTAAGGAAGAAATCAACGCCCTAATCAAAGACTTTCAGCTAAATGAGAGTAAGTCAGCTCAAGAAATATTAGTAGACCACTATACTCCGCTAGTCGGAAGCCTTGTGATGAAATATTCAAAAGGCGGAAACTTTCATGAGGATCTCATGCAAATAGGAATCGTCGGTCTATTGGGTGCAATACGAAGATATGATCCGGAACTTGGATCATCCTTTGAAACATTTTTAATACCGACCGTTATTGGAGAAATCAAACGTTACTTAAGGGATAAAACATGGGGAGTCCATGTCCCGAGGCGGGTAAAGGAATTATGGACGAAAATAAAGACAGTTGTCGATGAACTGACCAATAAACATCAAAGGTCACCAAAGATCCATGAAATTGCCGAGCATTTGGACGTTTCGGAAGAAGAAGTATTAGAAGCAATGGAGATGGGTAAAAGTTATCAAGCTGTATCTGTGGATCGTTCGATTGAGACGGGCTCAGACGGCAGCACGGTTACAATACTCGACACCATCGGATCGCATGACGATGGTTTCAAAAGAGTCGACCAAAGGCTCTTGCTTGAGAGTGTTCTGCATGTGCTATCAGAACGAGAAATAGAAATCCTCCGTTATACATTTATCGCTAATAAGAGTCAGAAAGAAACAGGAGAGTCCTTGGGGATTTCTCAGATGCATGTATCACGTCTTCAAAAAAAGGCGATTCAAAAATTGCGACAGGCACTAAACAAAGATGATGCCAATACAGGAGTAACAAATGCTTGAACTTGAATCAAATCAATATATTCAAACCTTAGTTTATCAGATTCAAAAGGAAGGTAATGTGTGTAACGGCGATAGTTTTTTTATTAAGACAACGGATGATTACTTCATTTGTGCCGTTGCGGACGGTTTGGGAAGCGGGATGTACGCACATGCCTCGTCTAACGCGATTCGGGAAGTGGTAGAACAATACCATTATGAAGAGGTCGATGTATTAATCGATTATTGTAATAAAGTCCTTAAGGATAAAAGAGGTGCAACCGTATCTCTTTTTAAGGTAGACTTTTTACTTAAAAAAATTACTTATAGCTCCGTAGGAAACATTCGCTTTGTTCTTTATTCGCCCTCAGGTCAATTTTTCAACCCAGTCCCTGTCTATGGATATTTATCTGGAAAGCCGCAAAAATATGGAATTGAAACGTTTACGTATGAAAAAGATGCGAAATTTATTATTCATACGGACGGGATTTATATTCCCGCCATTAAACATTTATTATCAAGTATTCGATCGATTGAAGAGATGTCGAATCATTTAAAATTGTATACCAAAATACGGAATGATGACTTAACCTATATTATCGGTCAACTCTTGTAACCTACTATTATAAGCGTAACAAAACACGTATCCAACCGTTTTTGGATACGTGTTTTGTTTTGTTTTTTTGTCCGTTCACAGTGCCCATGAGAGAGAAAAAAAAGCAGGGACGGTCACTGTGAGGAGTTCACAGTGACCATGAGAGGGAAAAAAAAGCAGGGACGGTCACTGTGAGGAGTTCACAGTGCCCATGAGAGGGGAAAAAAGGCAGGGACGGTCACTCTCAGGAGTTCACAGTGCCCATGAGGGAGAAAAAAAGGCAGGGACGGTCACTATGAGGAGTTCACAGTGCCCGTGAGAGGGGAAAAAAGGCAGGGACGGTCACTGTCAGGAGTTCACAGTGCCTATGAGAGGGGAAAAAAGGCAGGGACGGTCACTCTGTGAGGAGTTCACAGTGCTCATGAGAGAGAAAAGGGGCATCAGCTGTAAAGCTGACACCCTTTCACAATTCATTTAGTCTGCCAGATAGGCTTCGAGCATCCATCTGTGCTTTTCTAAGGACGTGCGAATCGCAATGAACAGATCTGCCGTAGGTTGATCATCGTTGTCCTCGGCCAAGGTGATTCCCTCTGTAAGCTCGGTGCAGACGGTGTTAAAATCATCAGCCAGTGTCTGGATCATTCCCGCGGCATTTTCGTCGCCTGCGGCTTCCTTGATGGAAGAGATCTGTAATTGCTCCTTTAGTGTCGCCGTTGGTAAATTTCCTAGTGACAGCATTCTTTCAGCGATGGTATCAAGATGGAGCGCCGACTCCTTATACAATTCTTCAAATTTAGGATGCAGGGTGAAGAAATTTTCACCTTTTACATACCAGTGGTAGTGGTGCAGCTTCATATAAAGAACTGAGAAATTAGCGACCTGAGTGTTGAGAGCCTCTGTTACTAAACTATTTTTTTCTTTTACCTTTGCCATCTTCATTACCTCCGTTTAGTGGAATTGTGTTGATATTTATTCCATACCCCGTACAACATCGTTTGAAACCGTATAAAAAATTTTTCCAAGAAAGTTTATCGAAAGGCGTAGGTGACTTTTCCCTCCATTGCGGGGGGCGGGCATCTTTTTTTTAGGAGCAGGATTAATCTTCGTATAAATCGGGTATTACCCCATAAGGGTATCTAATTAAATTATGGGGGAGAACAACGTTATGAAAAAACGGAGAATGGAATTTGTTTTTGTCATTATGATGATTGCTCTAGCATATTTGGTGTTTTTTACAGACGTTCCTTTCCTGCCGAAAATGATATCAATGGCATTCTACGGCGTAATTATCTTGATTACAGTGTTTTCCTTGATGCTCGAAAATCGGACGGCGCAAAACACGCTTTTGTGGATACATATATTAGTGTTTTTACCGGTACTCGGATATATCATCTATGTCTATTCCGGGCAATTATTTTTAAAAGGCTACCTCTTTAAAAGTAAGCGCATCAAAGATCGTGAAGTGTTTGAAACAATTAGTAGGGAAAAGCAGAAAGTCGAGTTTTCGCAGCTTAATCATCACCAGCATCATTTCGCACACTATCTGGATCGGGCGACCATCACACCAACGAATACCAATACGAACACAAACATATTAAAAAATGGCGAGGAAACTTTTCGAGAAATGAAAAGTGCGCTTAAGAAAGCAAACGATTTTATCCATATGGAATACTATATTTTCCGAGATGACCGATTAGGCAGTGAGATCATCGACATCTTAATCAAGAAAGTGCAAGAAGGAGTAGAAGTTCGCCTTATGTACGACGCGATGGGAAGTATCACACTTTCAGGTGCTGCTATTAAAAAAATGAAGGAGGCCGGAATCATGGTCCATCCTTTTTTGCCAATTAAAAGCAGCCTTTATAATCAAAAGTTTAACTTCCGTAATCATCGAAAAATCGTTGTCATTGACGGGAAGGTAGGATTTGTCGGCGGACTGAACATTGGGGTCGAATATCTTGGTGAAGACGAGGAAATCGGATTTTGGTGTGATACACATGTTGTCCTGGAAGGGGAAGCAGTCCAAACATTGCATGCCGTTTTTTTATTAGATTGGAGGTATGTTAGTGGGGAAATGCTGGTTATGGACGAACGCTATATGAAACCCATATCGGCCGCTGGAGATGGTCTGGTTCATGTCGTCGCCACCGGTCCCGAAACCGAACGGATGAGTGATCATTATTATGCGATGATCTCATGTGCAACAAAATCGATTTGGATTGCGTCGCCGTATTTTGTCCCTAATCAAGCAATTCGAACAGCACTAAGGATTGCTGCCAAAAAAGGGATTCAAATACGAATCATGGTGCCTGACACCAATGATGGTTTTCTCACGCAATATGCTTCACAGTCGTATTTACCTGAACTTTTGCGTTCTGGAATTGAAATTTATGCGTACCAAAAAGGGTTCCTCCATAAAAAAATAATGATTGTTGATGGGGACCTTGCCACAATTGGAACAGCCAATATGGATATGCGCAGTTTTCGCCTCAACTTTGAAGTGAATTTATTTTTAATAGGCACAGATTCCATCCAAGACCTAGTGGCCCATTATGAGGAAGACCTAGAGGATTGCCTGAGAATTCGCCCAGTGGAATTTTACAAAAGAGGATTTACTGAAAAGGCAAAAGAATCATTTGCTCGTCTATTTTCGGGAATTTTATAATGAAAGGCTTTTTTGAAAATCTAATAGAACGGGGGGATGACATGCCGGTAACGAAAGCGTTTCGAGTGGGCTGCGGACTTTTGCTTATTTTCTTAATTATATTTGTAGGGATGAAAATCAATTTTGTTTTTCGGCCCATTGGTATACTAGTCCAAACTCTCTTTTTTCCTTTTTTGATTGCAGGGGTATTATATTACTTATTTCGCCCTCTGGTGAATTTTCTTCAATTGAAAAAGGTTCCAAGGGCACTTTCCATCCTCCTGATTTATTTAATGGCAGCTGCCATGATAAGTTTATTAGTCTTTTTTGTTGGACCGATTTTGCAGAAGCAAATCAATAGTTTAATTGATACTACACCTGCTTTTATCGAGTCGATCAAGGAGAAATTAACGGAACTTCAAGATAATGAATGGGTCCACCGTTTATATGACAATAAAAGTTTTAATTTTGAAAAGGGTACCGATTCTATTTCAAAAAATGTACCCTCGGGTCTCGCTGTTATTGGATCAAATATTATGAATTTTATCGGTATGATGGCACGGATTGTGACAGTATTTGTCACTGTCCCGTTTATTTTATTTTATATGTTAAAAGAAGGAGAAAAGGCCCCCCGGCTGATTCTTCGTATATTACCAGCAGGGCAGGAGAAAAATGGACGAAAGATTTTAGCTGATTTGGATGAGGCACTCAGCTCCTATATTCATGGACAAATTTTTGTCAGTTTTTGTCTAGGGACAATGCTTTTCATCGGTTATTTAATGATCGGCCTCGACTATTCGCTTCTTGTTGCCATTGTCGCCATGTTAACAAATGTAATCCCATTTCTCGGTCCGATCATTGCAATCATCCCTGCCTTAATTATTGGGATTTTAGATTCACCGATGATGGTCGTAAAAGTTCTTATCGTAATGGTGGTTGTCCAACAAATTGAAGGGCATATTATCTCACCACAGGTGATGGGAAGAAAGCTAGAAATTCATCCTCTCACTATTATTTCGTTGTTACTTGCAGCTGGAAGTATGGGAGGCGTTCTCGGGTTAATCCTAGCCGTTCCAGTGTATGCAGTTCTGAAGGTGATTGTCCATCATACTTATCGTTTATGGAAGCTTAGAAAAGAACAATCAATAGAAGAAAAAATCATAAAAGGGGAAAACACTCATGGAGAGAAATCATACGATGATGCAATTTTTTGAATGGAATGTAGAGCCAGATGGTTCGCATTGGAACCGCCTGAAGGAGTTGGCTCCCGAACTGAAAAGGAAAGGAATCGATTCGGTTTGGATTCCACCGGTAACAAAGGGTCAATCAGGAGAAGACCAAGGATATGGTGTATATGATCTGTATGATCTAGGTGAATTTGATCAAAAAGGGACGGTCCGCACGAAATATGGAACGAAGCAAGAATTGCTGGATTCGATTGCCGCATGTCATGAAAGCGGGATGGATGTCTATGTGGATGTGGTCATGAATCATAAAGGGGGAGCAGATGAAACAGAGGTTTTTCAAGTCATTGAAGTGGACCAGGATGACCGAACTGAAGATATTTCTGAGCCGTTTGAAATAGAGGGGTATACGAAATTCACCTTCCCAAATCGAAAGGACAAGTACTCTAATTTCAACTGGCGATTTGAACATTTTAATGGAATAGACTACGACGGAAAAACAGATAAAACCGGGATTTTTCGGATTGTAGGAGAGGGGAAAAAGTGGAATGACCATGTCGATGATGAATTTGGTAATTACGACTATTTAATGTTTGCTAATATTGACTACAACCATCCAGATGTAAAAGAGGAAATGATCCAGTGGGGGAACTGGCTGGCCGATACTTTACAATGCAACGGTTACCGTTTAGATGCGATTAAACATATTGATTATCGTTTTATTAAAAGTTTTGTAGATCATGTAAGGCAGCAGCGAGGAGAAGACTTTTATGTTCTAGGTGAGTTTTGGGTCCCGGAACTTGAAGCATGCCAAACATTTTTGGAAAATGTTGATTTCAAACTGAATTTATTTGATGTTCCGCTTCATTATAAATTACATGAAGCGTCTAAAGCAGGAGCTGATTTTGATCTGACAACGATCTTCGATGATACATTAGTGAATGTGAATCCAGAACATGCGGTCACTTTTGTGGACAATCATGATACCCAACCAAACGAAGCCCTTGAATCATGGGTGGATGACTGGTTTAAGCAGAGTGCTTATTCGCTTATCTTACTTCGCAAAGATGGACATCCATGTATATTTTACGGAGATTATTTTGGCATTGGGGGAGAAGAACCAATCGAAGGAAAACAGGCAGCGATGGACCCGCTCCTTTATGCTCGTTACCATAAAGCCTATGGTGAACAAGAGGATTATTTCGATGATTCCCATCTGATTGGATGGGTCCGTCTGGGGCTTGAGGAAATGGAGTCTTCAGGCTGCGCCGTCCTCATTTCCAATCAGGACGAGGGCGAAAAAAGAATGTTTGTCGGAGAAGAGCGGACTGGAGAAGTATGGGTCGACCTAACAGGAACGAGAGACGATCATATTATAATTGAAGAAGATGGATTTGCCACCTTCTTTGTTAACGGTGGCAGTGTCTCGGTTTGGGCTCATTCTGAACAAGACGAGGAATAGTTTCTATTTTAAAATAAGAATCACAAAGGAAAGCACCTTGTTGTTTTAAGGTGTTTTCCTTTGTCTAAAAAATGCTACATAAAAAGAGACTGCATGATTAGCAGCCTCTTGAGTGAAAGTTATCCTATTATAATTATGCTGTATGTCTCATACTTTTAAAAATGAAGCCAACGATTAATGTGAGAATAATCGCTCCTATGATGGCTGGAATAAGATAAAAACCGCCCACTTCAGGTCCCCAATCTCCTAATAAGAACGATCCGAGAAAAGCACCAATAAATCCGGCGATGATATTTCCAATTACACCTCCAGGTATATCACGTCCAATGACAAGACCCCCTAACCACCCGATGATTCCTCCGATAATTAAAGACCAAATAAATCCCATGAAAATTCATCCCTTTCAAATTTTAATGTGAATCTACTAATGTAAGTACCCGTTATTTTAATGGACAAACCTTTTTTAATAAAAAAATTCTATCCGCTATAGTTTTAGAATTTCGCGTTAAAGGGTATGTACCATTAAGAAGAAAAGAAAGGGAGGGAAAAACATGTTGTCAGAGAAAGATCTGCTTTTTTTAAAAGATAAATTAATCAAAATCAAAAACGAAACAATCGAAATGTTAGAGTCCAACCCGCCATTAACGTTTGAAGATTTTGGGGAGTTAACCAGCTATGACAATCACTTTGCTGATACCGCCACTGAATTAGAGGAAAGAGAAAAACAAATGCTGTTAATTGAAAATGCAAAAAGCCGCCTCGAAGAAGTGAATGAGGCGTTAGAGCGGATCACTAATGGAACCTATGGAGTTTGTGTCGAAACAGGTGAGGATATCCCTTATGACAGACTTGAAGCCCTTCCTTATGCGAAACGAACTGTGGAAGCGCAAGAAAAACTGGAGGACGAGACCATCCCAAGTCGTCAGGGAGATCAGTCATTTTCCACGCCGAAGGAAGATGAAAGAGGAGATAAACGCATTCAAACAGCGGATGAGCTCCAGTACCTGCATGGCAATTCATCGTCTTAACTGACGGGAAAATCGTTAGGGAGAGCAGTTAATCTTCACAAAAAAGGTTTCAACTTTTTAAAAAGGGTTATATATCAAATAGAACAACAAGATGCATTTCAACTTACTTACAAAATCAAGATGGTCACACATTAAAAATTGAGGAGGAAGTTAAAATGACACAAGTAAAAATAGTAGAAAATGGACTTCAAGCAAAAAAGGAAATTGAACAATTTTTAAATCAAGGGTTCGAAAAAGATGAGGTCTACTTATTGGCCCACGGCAAAGAACGTTCAGAAGATTTGTCAGATGCACTGGATACCAATGAAATTGGGGTAAACGAACAAGGCGTCTTTGATTCAATCGCAAATGTTTTTCGCTCACGCGGGGACGAACTACGCTCTAAAATGGAATCCTTAGGATTAACCGATACAGAAGCACAACAATTTGAAAAAGAATTGGACAGGGGACGCGTACTGGTGGTCGCTGCAAAATAAAAGTAACACAGTTTTACTAGGTTAGTATAATGATAGGAAACAAAAAGGAACTTTCCTTTTGTTTCCTATCCCTCATCAAATGAAGAAAGGGGTAAGGTGGATGAAATTTTCAAGAGTGAACTTAGGTGATTTTTTTGGAGGAAACATCAGAGCCCGGCGCAAAATTAGAGTAGATCATAGTTGGGATTCGAATTTTGAAAATCCGATCATACACAAGGAAATACAGGGCGAGAAAGTATATGTCCCATTAAATCTAGGCAGGGTTTGGAATCAGGTAAATTAATGGTAAGTGCGTGGTTTATGTATTTTTGTACGGTATTAGAAACCGAGGTCGTATCAAGAGACCAGATAAAGCAATAAAAATTCGCCTTCGAATCGAGTCATTCAGGAAGGTGAATTTTTTTTTAAGATAGAAAATGCGTTTATTTTTTAAAAATGGATACAAAAGGAAACTTTTCTGACCTTCTTTGTGATAGAATAATCATTGTGTGAAAAAAGGAGGTTACCGAGTGATAAATGATTTTGGGCAAATTGCCGTGTTAAGTATCCTGTCTCATTTAATTTTTATAACGATTTCCTGGTGGGCCCTACAAGCAATCCGTTTAGAAAAATTGCTGAAACCCAACCATGTATTTCAGGCGCGCTTACTTTACATATTATTAGCAATTTTCGTCGGATCATCTGTTAGTAACTTTTTCCTTGATTATCTCCAATGGTCTAGACAACTGCCTTTGATCATGCAAAATATACAATTGGTAAAAATTTAGGTCTTCGTACATGTTCCAATTTGTTAATAAATTGAGTACAATCGTCTTTATGTGGAAAAATAACTTCAAATGAACTGTCATAAAGTTTGGAACTTGTCTAAAAGTGACGACATTTCCCAAGTATGCTACTCCTCTACATGGTAACAATGGTAATGAGGGGGAGTAGAGATGAAGAGAAATCGTAAGATCCTTTTGAGCGTGATAACAATCATCAGTTTAATCCTGGTTGTTATTGGGAACCAAACTGAAGCAAACGGTGGCGGAATCGGCTCCATTTTTCAAAAAGAAATGGACTTAACAAAAATCGGCTCTATTTTACAAGCCGAAGATATTTTGCTCGATGATTGGACTTTTTATGCAAGAGAGCATTTGGATGGCCTAAAAAGTGAGCAGGAAGTTAAGGAATATGCTAAAGAGCTTCAAACGAAGTTTCCTGATTGGGAATGGTCTGTAAAAAGTACCAGCGAAAAGTGGGAAGTGACGGCAGTATCTCCAACGACTAAACACCGCATAGAAAAGCTTCAAATGATGGCAACCCACACAAAACAACCGGTTAATGCGTATATAGTATATAGTATCAGTGGTAAAGAGTGGAACAAGTCTACCGAGGCCTATTTCACAACCCGTCAATTTAAATCTAGGCTGTCTGACATATTTCGAGGGAAACCAACAATTTTCTCTTGTATGAAAGGTACGGTCGGTGATAAGATGGATACGGCTTTACCCAAGACAGCGAATCATTTGCTGTCCGTATTTAAGGCAAAAGAAATCGAAGCGTTAAAAGAGGAGACATTCATGTCTGTTTCGGCGAACTCGCCGATGTTTAAAGGCTCCATAGATGATCAAAGAGATAACATGAATTTACAAATTGGCATACGCTCCGAAGGATTGGGCGGTAAGACTACCATCGTAGTTGGCACACCAATCATTACGATTGAATATTAATATAGAGAAAATGGACGCGGAGGGGAATACTCTTGGAAAAGATTATCGTCCGCGGCGGAAAAAGGCTTGATGGAACTGTTAAAGTAGAAGGCGCAAAAAATGCTGTCTTGCCTGTACTCGCTGCAACATTATTAGCAAGTGACGGAAAAAGTGTAATTCGTGATGTACCTACACTCTCCGATGTATACACAATTAATGAAGTTTTACGCAACTTAAACGCTGAAGTGTCGTTTGAAAACAATACAGTCGTAGTAGATGCATCCAGAGTGTTAAAGGATGAGGCGCCGTTCGAATATGTTCGAAAAATGCGCGCGTCTGTGCTTGTCATGGGATCATTACTCGCTCGAAATGGCCGTGCACGTGTGGCCCTGCCGGGTGGCTGTGCTATTGGATCCCGTCCTATCGATCAGCATCTCAAAGGCTTTGAAGCCATGGGAGCGTCAGTGAAGGTAGGAAACGGTTTTATTGAAGCGGAGGTTAATGGCCGCTTAAAAGGTGCAAAGATTTATTTGGATTTCCCAAGTGTTGGGGCTACCGAAAACATTATGATGGCTGCAACCCTTGCGGTTGGTACGACCATTATTGAGAACGTGGCAAAAGAACCAGAAATCGTTGACCTTGCAAACTTCTTGAATTCAATGGGCGCTAAGGTTCGCGGCGCTGGCACTGGGACCCTTCGTATTGAAGGTGTGGACGTGTTATTTGGCGCAGAACACCATATTATTCCTGACCGAATCGAAGCGGGAACCTTTATGGTAGCTGCTGCGATTACAGGCGGAAATGTATTGGTAAAGGGCGCAGTTCCTGAACATTTATCTTCTTTGATTGCAAAAATGGTTGAAATGGGTATCACAATCCGTGAGGAAGAAGATGGTGTTCGTGTCATCGGAACCGATCGTTTGAAGGCTGTCGACATCAAAACGATGCCGCATCCAGGTTTCCCAACCGATATGCAATCACAAATGATGGCGTTATTGCTTCGCGCAAACGGCACCTCGATGATTACAGAAACTGTGTTCGAAAACCGTTTTATGCATGTTGAGGAATTCCGCCGCATGAATGCCGACATTAAAATTGAAGGCCGTTCTGTTATTTTAAATGGTTCTTCCAATTTACAAGGTGCGGAAGTATCTGCAACAGATCTACGTGCTGCTGCCGCATTAATTTTGACTGGTTTGGTTTCTGAAGGCATGACACGCGTGACCGAGTTGAAACACTTAGACCGCGGCTACGTGGACTTCCACGGCAAGCTAGCAAGCCTAGGAGCCGACATCGAGCGTATTACTGAAGCAGACGAAATATTCACAGAAGTCCAAGACTACGTATCGGACATGAACGCTTAGTTTGGATCTTGGATCGTGTAACTTGTATCGGATTTGTTAGGCGACGCTTAACCAAATTCCTACAGCCAATAAAAACAAACGCAAAACAACGGGCCCTGACGTAGAATCAGGGCCTTTTTTATATTTTCCGGGAATCGTGGCGTGATGTCCGCGTGTTGTGGACACTTGTGTTTCTTTAGTGCCTGACACCATGGAAAGACAATTGTCCACGAGCGGTGCCTGACACCAGTTTCATTATTTATATAAAAAACCGTAATAAATGCTTGTCCGCCTCCATATGTATTAATTGAGACGCAGCCCGCCTGTGCTGTAGGCGGGGTTGTGAATTTGCAAACTGGAGGCACTATCATGAAAAAAATCAAACCTTTCGTCGTACTAGCAGCAGTCCTCATTGCCTTGACATTAATTATTCCCGCAGTTCTCGTGTTACCGTTCTCGGATGAGCATCGGGCAAGTGGAAAGCTAGGGGAGGATTTAACCAAGACCCCGGCCAAAGAAACCAAAGCGGTGCCCACTTCTTCCGATCCGGCCGTCGAAGTTGCGGTGTTCCGTACCTCAAAATCCCAAATTGAGAATGTACAATTAGAAGATTACCTCGTTGGTGTGGTAGCAGCTGAGATGCCGGCAGAGTTTAAGGAAGAAGCCCTGAAGGCCCAGGCACTAACAGCGAGAACATATATCGTGAAAAGGTTACTAAGTAAGGATACGCTCGGCGTCCCTAAAGGTGCGCAGGTAACGGACACCCAAATCCATCAGGTTTACATGAATGATGATGAACTTAGAAGGGAATGGGGAATGGAGTACGACGCGAAAAGGACGAAGGTTTTAAACGCTGTTCGGGCAACGGCTGGGCAAATTTTGGCCTATGATGGTGAGCCGATTGATGCATTGTTCTTCTCCACAAGTAATGGTTACACGGAAAACTCGGAAGATTATTGGGCAGGCAACATCCCATACTTAAGAAGTGTATCCAGTCCATGGGATAAAAATTCCCCGAAATTTAACAGTCAAAAGGTAATGACGGTTCATCAGTTTGAAGCGCGGCTTGGAGTGAAGCTCGGTTCGGGGTCAACGATTGGAAAAATTGTCGACCGGACAGAGGGGAAACGTGTCGGCAAGGTTGAATTTAATGGAAAGGTTTTGAGCGGGCGCGATATCCGCGATAAACTGAATCTGCGGTCATCAGACTTTGCCTGGAAGCGTAAGGGCGATAATATTGTGATTACCACCAAGGGATTCGGTCATGGCGTCGGAATGAGCCAATACGGGGCTAACGGAATGGCAATGGAAGGAAAGAATTATAAGGAAATTGTGAAGCATTATTATCAGGGAGTCGAGATTACGTCGGCGGATCAAATGCTAGATACGATTACTGCGAAGAAGTGAATATGTGGGGAGCCAGGCTGGAGGGATGCCTGGCTTTTCTGTTTTAGAGGGTGAAAAAAGGAAAGTGGCAGATAAAATGGTTAAAGTGGCCGATAAATCCGAAAAGTGGCAGATAAAATGATCAAAGCGGCAGATAAATATCAAAACGTTCTAAAAAGGTCTTAAAAGTTGGAAAATTGGTAGAGAGTCCAGTTCAATAGGGTTTGATTCTAATACAAGGAAAAGAAAGTGACCTAAGCCAGGAAAAACACCTGGCTTTTTAGCTATTTATGTGGTGGTTGAAGGTGGTTTGGAGGTGAAAAAAGGGAAGTGGCAGATAAGTTGTAGAAAGTGGCCGATAAAATAATCAAAGTGGCAGATAAATCCGAAAAGTGGCAGATAAAATGATCAAAGTGGAAAATAAATATAAAACGGTTTAAAAAAGGTAACTTAAGTTCATAAAATGGACAAAAAAGATTGTCGATTATTGCACGATTTTCCACGTGAAAGGAGGAATTTTTAAAAAAAGAGAAAGGACTGATGCGATTGTTCGCAAAAGAATGTATACTTCCGTTGAGAATTCAAAAATATGAGGCACTCATCCCAAGAATTAATGAAAATCACCCAATTCACCCAGCCCTATTAACCGAATATAAGAACTGAATGGCCGGTTACCACGGAGAAAAATCTCTAGACTTCCACTTAAGTATGCTCCCCGACACAAACTATCTTATTTTCCATAACATTCGCCTTCAATTAGGGAAGTATTTTTTCCAGATTGATATTCTACTCCATAGTGCCGCATTTGCCTTAGCTCTTGAAGTGAAAAACCGAACGGGGGAGTACCACTTCCAAAAATACTTAAATCAAACAATCCTAAAAAATAATGGTAAGGAGGAGAGAGTAAAGAATCCTGTCTTGCAAGCCAGGCTACAGGCTTTGAAACTAAAAAAATGGCTGAAAGAGCATAACATCTCTGATATTCCAATTCACTATCTTGTTGTCAATAGTAACCAAAGGGCTATAATTCGTGTTGAATCGGGTCATGAACAAATCCTGCGAAATATCTGCAATAGTGAAGGCTTACTAGAAAAAATTACGCAGATTGCTAGCCAAAATAAGGATGAGAAACTTAATAAGAAAGAGTTGGGTAAGGCTAAACGATTGATTTTAACCAATGATACTCCGGAAAATCCCGATATACTCGAACACTTTCATCTTTCTACACATGATCTCCCCACAGGTGTTCAATGCCCTACATGTAACTGTTTACCCATGAAATATATATATGGAACGTGGGTCTGTCCGAATTGTAAGTGCAAATCGAAAACAGCCCATATCCAAGCGCTCAACGATTACTTTCTTTTAATAAAGCCCTCGATTACGAACTCTGAGTTGAGACGTTTTCTGCATATTCACTCCCCTAAAAGTGCAAATAAAATTCTAAAATCGATGAATCTAGCCTATATAGGGGTATTTAAAGGCAGAATTTATTTTCCCAAAAGTTCAAAAGTGGCTACACACGCCCCAGTACCTTCCTAAGCCGCGTAAACTTCCCTTTAAACAATGCCCCTCTGATAAAGTAAAAACAAACCAAGATCCCTGTGAAGTCTTTTACAAGGTCAAAGAGCGAGGAAGAGCGATAGGAATAGAATGATTGGTGGATTTCGTCGCTAATGCCGTAAAGGGCAGCGAAGACTGCGCAGGCTATATTCAACGCCGGTGTGAAGGCGTGGCGGCGAGTTAACATCGCTAGCACGAGCAAAACATACAAAATCGCGAACTCTATTAAATGCAAGGATTCCTTTATAAAGTGGTCGATTTGGGAATCGGGCAGCTTTACAAAATGATCCGCTGGCAGACTCGACATAATCCAAATGGCCGCCATATAGGCAAACGGGAGCACCCGCAACACCCATTTTATGATTTTCATGAAAATTTCCTCCTATATCGTAAAAGCACTTTTAAAATAATTTTTCACCCTTCATGCATAAAAACATAAACACTGTTAAAAAATAAGTTAAAAAAATTTTTTTTCGCTCGTGTATATAATTCTACTTATCTGTTCAGAATGATTGCTGAGGTGATGAAAATGAGAGAGGAAGAAAACAAACGATCTTCTCAAAGTTCCAGCGTAAAACGCTTTTTCAAAAAGCGTTGGGTATTTCCAGCCATCTATATTGCAAGTGCAGCACTCATTCTGACCGCAGTACTATGGTATCAATCGAGCAACAGTGCGACAGACAAATACGATTACAAATCCACTGATATTGCCGGTAAAAAGAACCAAGAACCAGCGATTGAAGTTAGCAAAACACTTGAAAACTTCAAAATGCCAGTGGAAAATGCGGATGCAGCCGTCGTTAAAACGAAATTCTATGATTTCAATGGAAAAACAGAAGACCAGGAAGCGGCATTGGTATTTTATAACAATACCTACCAACCAAACACTGGAATCGACGTTACCATGAAAGATGATGAGTCCTTTAATGTCGTTGCAGCATTAAGCGGTACGGTCACACGAGTTGATGAAGATGCAGTCCTTGGGAATGTCATTGAAGTGGAACACGACAAAGGTATTGTAACACAATATCAATCCGTAAAAGACATAAAGATCAAGGTTGGCGACGAAGTAAAGCAGGGACAAGTTCTTGCCACGGCTGGACAAAGCTTGTTCAATGAAAAAGCTGGAACACATGTACATTTTGAAATTCGTAAAGATGGAATTGCTGTAAATCCCACTAACTATTTTAACAAATCGTTAAGCACGTTACAGGAAGCAGAACTTTCGAATGATAAAGCAAGCGAATCAGTAGAGACTCCACAAATGAAGGAAGAACAACAAAAGATTGAAGACCCAGCAAACTCTTCCGACCAAGAAACAAATGTGGATGAAGAATCATCTACTTCTACAAAAAATACAAATTCATAATATCGTTACAAAGGGGAAGGGGAATTCTTTCCTCTTTTTTTTGTACTTATTTTCACAATTACCCATTTTATGTATATTCACGGTATAATTAATAATATTGGTGCCTGACACCCAGCTAGTGTCCGTCCACCGCGTACAAATTGCTAGAAGTGTCTTTTTGTGGTGCCTGACACCATTCATATTAAGGGAGGGATTTGCTTGAAGAAGTTGGTAGGGACCATGCTGGTGATGCTGCTGTTTGGGGTAGCTTTGGCTGGCTGCAGTAAGGAACCGACGCCACAGGATCGATTTTCTAAGTACATAGCTTTGTGGAATGAGCAGAAGTTTGATCAGATGTATGATTATCTTTCAACGGATGCCAAGAAAAAAATCACTAAAGAAGAATTTACGAACCGCTATCATAAAATCTACAAAGACCTTCAGATTACTGACCTCAAGGTTGACTTCAAAAAACCGAAAGAGGATAAGCAGGCAGAAAAAGAGCAAGCCCAATATTCATTTAACGCCAAAATGAATAGCATTGCTGGGTCTATTCAATTCACCCAGAAAGCTAAGTTGCAAAAAGAAGAAAGAGATGATAAGAAGAATTGGTATGTAGACTGGAATACTGAGTTCATTTTTCCAAAATTGCAGGAAGGCGATAAGATCGGGATTAGTACGGATGCGCCGCAAAGAGGGGAGATTCTTGATCGCAATGACATCGGGCTGGCGGTGAATGGTCAGGTGTACGAGGTTGGCGTAGTTGCGGGGAAGGTGACGGATCAAGTGTTGGAACCGTTAGCCTCTCTGTTAAAGATGAGCCCGGATCAAATCAAGAAGGCGATTACGGCGAGTTGGGTTAAGCCGGAGTTGTTTGTGCCGTTGAAGCGGGTGTCGATGCAGGATGAGGAACGGATTGCCCAGTTGATTGCGCTCGAGCCAGTGCAGACGAGGAAGGTGGAGGCACGGATTTATCCGTATGATCAGGCTGCGGCGCACTTGATTGGTTATGTTGGGGCGATTACGGCGGATGAGTTGGAAAAATTGAAGGATAAAGGGTACACGAGCAATGATATGATTGGAAAAAGAGGGCTCGAGCAAGTCTATGACGAGCAGTTAAAAGGGAAGCCCGGTGTGAAGATTACGATTAAAAAGAAGAATGGTGAAGCCGAGGTGCTTGCTGAAAAACCGGTCGAAGATGGGAAAAATATCAAGCTGACGATCGATGCGGATGTTCAGGCGGCGATTTTTGATGAACTTGGCAAGGAAGCCGGCACGGGTGCAGCAATCAACCCTGTGACGGGTGAAACGCTGGCGCTTGTCAGCACGCCTTCGTTTGACCCGAATCAAGCGATGCTTGGCTTCTCGGCGGCTGAGTGGAAGGTGCTGCAGGATAATAAGCAACAGCCGCTCTCAACGCGGTTTAAACAGGCCTATGCGCCGGGTTCGGTCATGAAGCCGATTACGGCAGCCGTGGCGTTGTCGAGCGGGGCGATCACGCCGGAGCTGGCGGTGCCGATTCTAGGGTCGAAATGGCAAAAGGATAAATCGTGGGGCGGCTATTTTGTGACGCGGGTCCATGGCGGCAGCCCGATTAACCTTGAAAAAGCATTGGTGTTCTCCGATAATATTTATTTTGCTCAGGCAGCGTTGAAAACGGAGAAGGATGCGTTTGCGGATGGGCTGAAGAAATTTGACTTTGATGAAGATTTGGCCTTTCCGTTTCCGCTGGAAAAATCAACGATTGGTGCGTTGGATCGGGATATCGCGCTGGCCGATTCCGGTTATGGCCAAGGGCAGATTCAGATGAGTATCGTTCATTTGCTGTCGACGTATACGCCATTTGTGAACAATGGCAATATGATTAGGCCGATTCTTTTGGCGGATGAACAGAAGGGTCAGGTGCTGAAAGAGGCGGTGGTTTCCCCTGAACACGCCGGCGTCATTGCGGCGGATATACGGAAGGTCGTTGCTGACGCTGCTGGGACGGCCCATGCTGCCGATATAAAGGGATATCCGTTGGCTGGTAAAACGGGGACGGCGGAGATAAAACAGAAGCAGGGTGAAACGGGCACTGAAAATGGCTGGTTTATTGGTTACAACACGGAGTCGCCAAGTTTGATGGTGGCGATGATGGTCGAGAACGTCCAGGGCAGGGGCGGTTCGCTGGTGCCCGTGAAGAAAGTGAAGAAGGTTTTTGAGTTGGTGCGGTAAATGGAGGGTGGATCGGTTGGTGTCAGGCATCGGGATCTGGTGTCAGGCACCACCATGTGGACTTTTAAATAGATTTGGGAAAACACCTAGGCGGCTAGGTGTTTTTCTTTGTTTAGAGGGGATTTTTAGTTGGGGGTGTTTGCGGGAATACCTTTTTACTGTCCACTTGGGGACCTATACTGTCGGGGTTTGGGTTTTACTGTCCACTTTCCACGTTTTACTGTCCAACTCCTCGACCATGCTCCGATTTTCAGAGATTCCCACTTGGACAATTCAGCGAACCACATAAGTAAACCAGGAAGATAATTATTCGCCCTCATTACGGTGTCAGGCACCAAAAAATCAGGGGTTTTTTGTTGGTTTTTACCAATAGAAAGTGGAAATAAGATATTGAAATATGGGATGTCAGCCTCGATAATAAATATGATAAATCTATTAAATGGAGAAGAATCGGATGATTTTTTATAATAAATTTCTGCAAATCTTTCTATCTATCCTTTTATTACTGACATTATTCCCATCGAAGAACCACGCGGAAACTACTACTAGCGGCAGCACGATATCCGGCGTGATTAGTGAAGATAGGGTGTTGACCAAAGACGGTTCGCCCTATTATCAAACGGGTATTATCGAAATCAATTCGGGAGTAACCCTTACGATGGAGCCGGGGGTCGAGTTGATTGGTCAATATGGGTCATGGATTTCTGTGCGCGGCCAATTGAAGGCGGTTGGGACCGAGCAAGAACGCATCCGTTTGCAGGATGTGTATGTACAAGGCAGTAATTTTGAGGGAAGTTTTGTTCAGATTGAATATGCGGACCATTATCGTCAATCAAGGTACAATGGCGGGTTTCTTGTGACGACTATTGGCAAAAATGCCATCCTTCGCCATAACCAATACAAAAATGGCTCGATTTCTATTTCCTCATCAAAATTGAACTCATCTATTGAATATAACTTTTTTAGTGAAAAGGCGGACTTAAGTGTTGCGAATGGACCAGGGGAAATTTTTGTTAAAAATAATACCTTTATGAATCCAATCGACTCTTATAATGATCTGACTGTAAGAGGTGACTATGGGGACGGCGGGATTCCCAATATCCACATGAACCAAAATAATTTCTTTGGATGGCCACACACCAAAGTGATTGTGCAGGTCTCAGGTTATAATCGACTGCTCTTCGATGCAAATGATAATTATTGGGGCGTAACCGATCCACTTCGAATCGAGCGTGGAATTACGGACGGGAACGATAACAGTAACTTTTTGGGTAAGTTAGACATTCGTACTAATGCTTATAAACCGTTTGAAAACGGCCACCCACTTGGAACGCTAGAAAAGCCCTTCGTTGAAAAGGTAAGTGACCGGGATACATTGGTGAGTGGGATCACCGACCGGGATAGTCAGGTGGAGGTATACCAGGGAACTGAGAAAATTGGCGAAGGACCATCGAATGAAGATGGGAGCTTCCAGATTCCAATTCCTCCGCAAAAAAGTGGAGTGGAGCTAACGATCAAGGCGACGGATAGCTACAACCGGGTAAGTCCAGAGACCGTTGTCACGGTTGTGGATGAAACCCCGCCAGAGGCGCCTGTTGTCGATGCAGTGACCGAGCATTCTGAAGTAATCACCGGTAAAGCCGAGCCGTTTTCGACGGTCGAAGCCAAAGCAACTATTTCCCTTGGAAAAATCGAGGCAGATGAACAGGGCCATTTTTCGATCGCGATTAAAAAACAGACAGCAGGAACGATGATTCAGATCACCGCCACGGATGTAGCCGGGAACATCAGTCCAGCTGCGACAGTCATAGTGGCGGACATAACAGCGCCCGCCGCACCGCAATTAAATCAAGACTCGATCACAGACCAGACGGATTACATTAGTGGATACGCAGAAAAAGGGGCGCTCATTAGCGTGATTGCAGGACAAACCATCCTCGGTTCACGCTATGTGCCTTCAGATTATTTTTCGATTATTTTTGAGAGGCAACCAGCAGGAACGGAAATCGAAGTTAGGATAGAAGATGCCTCCAAGAATAAAGGTGAATCGATTTTTTTTACGGTAAAAGATGTAACCCCTCCATCGCTGAAACTTTCGTTGGACACTCCAAATACAGTGACAACGGAGGAAATAACCGGCGTGGCAGAAGCAGGAGCTCATATTTCGATTTTTAATGAGGACGTCTTGATTGCCGAGGGAGATGCCAACCCAGTTGATGGTCTTTTTAAGATTCCGATTGGCAAGCAAATATCAGGCACTTACTTGCGCGTGATCGCTACGGATGCTGTGAATAATGTCAGCCCACCTGTATTTGTTACAGTGAAGGACATAACCCCGCCACCTATTAAGATAAATACGGTGACAAATAGAACAACTCAAATCACAGGTGTAACCGAAGCCGGCTCCTCTGTGACGATTGCCATGATTGGCCATACTTATTTCGGTTATGCGGATTCTGACGGGAAATTTTCCTTTCAGATTACCCCGCCAACTCCTGGTGCAACTTTTTACGTGACTATAGTGGATGCCGCGACTAATCAAAGTTTACAAAAGTTCGTGGTCGTAAAAGTGCCGCCCAATAGCCCGACGGTGAATCCTGTTACCAATAAAGCGACCACGGTAACGGGTGTAACGGTAAAATCCGCTGTGGTTACGGTAAAAGCAGGAGCATCCTCCTATAAAGGCAATGCCGATGCCAATGGAAAGTTTACGGTGACTATTCCTGCCCAAAACAGCGGCGCGGTCTTAAGCGTAACTGCGACAGATGCAGGGGGAACGAGCTTACCAAAGACACTACAGGTAACGAGAATTGCCCCTAACATCCCAGTGGTCAATGCCGTTAACAACAAATCAGCATGGGTTACGGGCAAGACTGAAAAGTATGCGATTATGACTGTTCAAATTGGCAGTAAGTACTATAATGGGAAAGCTGATAGCGTCGGTAATTTCAAGGTGAGTATCCCGATCCAAAACAGCGGGACATCCCTCAAAATTACAGCAAAGGATGCAGCCGGGAAGATAAGCAATCCAAAGTCACTCACGGTCGCACGAGTGGCCCCTAATCTGCCTGTTGTGAATGCTGTCAAGTATACCGCAACCTCAGTTACCGGAAAAACAGAAAAGCTAGCCGTCGTGAAAGTGTGGATTGGTAAGAGAATGTATTGGGCAAAGTCCAATAGTTATGGGAGCTTTAAAGTAAACATCCCGAGGCAAAAACGAGGAACTTCTTTTTCTGTAACGGCAACGGATGCAAAAGGATTAACCAGTGCCGCCCGAACGGTAAAAGTATATTAAACTTTAGGATAGTAAAGTGGGAAAGGGGCTGATGGATGCCCCTTTCTTTTTCGTTAGGTTACTTCAGAGGGAGGAAGGGAAGGCTTCCACTGATAACGCTCCAGATCAATGACTCCGTTTAGACCGATCTCCACGCCTTCTGCCTCTAACGACAGCCTTTGCTCATTGTAGGACTCGTCATCTTGGAGGGCGATTTGCCCCTTAGCGTTGATGACGCGGTGCCAGGGGAGGCGGTGCTTCTTGCTCATGGAATGGAGGGCGCGGACGACTTGGCGGGCAGCACGGGGGCTTCCAGCGAGCCCTGCGATCTGACCATAAGTCGCAACCTTGCCTTCAGGGATATTTCGAATAATTTCTATCACATTTTCCGTAAAAGGTGTCATCGTGATCGTCCTTTCAAAACGTACATATCAAAAAGGTATCAAAAATATAATAAATTGAACAATCCTTTTTGTAAAAAATTGCCCCAAATCATATTAAGTACGGGCTTTGGCATCCTATAATTAGCCCTCATTCCAATAATTATCGCCATTTTTGAATAATTTTCTCTCGACAAATTTCTCGGGAAATAAATGCTAAGATTGTGATATTTCCAGCCAAAAACCCTTATATCATGCGATTCTGGACGATTCTCCACGATTGTCGAAAATAAGTAAGAAGTCCAATTTTCAAAAAACTATGGAATAACATCTTGTCCCGATTGAGTATTTATAGCATAATCCCGTATCCAAGCTAATAAAATGATTACAAACCTTTACAAAGAGAGTGTTTGAGGTGAAGAGTCGTTTGAAATTAGCGGATATTCAGTCGGGGACATGATTATTCATCGTATAGTCAGAAGGTAAATTACTTTCTGCCGTCTGGTGCCTGACACTCATCAACGGAAGTGTCCTCCATCGGTGGACGAATGCCTTTTTATGGTGCCTGACACCAAAATGGTAACACCAGAATAGTAAAACCAAATAGTAAAACCAAAATGGTGATACCAAAATGGCACCAAAAATGACACCACCATGACACCAAAATTGATGACACCAAAACAGACACCAGAACGGAAGCAGAATTCGTCGAAGTGATAAGCGGGTCTCATTTCACACTACTCACATCCAATTTAGGGAGGGCGAGAGTGTGCACGATTACATCAAAGAGAGAACTATCAAGATTGGAAAGTATATCGTGGAGACGAGGAAAACGGTTCGCGTGATTGCGAAGGAGTTTGGCGTATCCAAAAGTACAGTCCATAAGGATCTAACTGAGAGACTTCCTGAGATTAATCCAGAGCTGGCAAATGAGGTTAAAGGTATTCTAGATTATCATAAATCGATCCGTCATCTCCGGGGGGGAGAGGCAACGAAAATGAAATATCAAAAAGAAGAAAAGGAAGGCGAAGCTGTAAAATAGACCTCAGTTTCCGAATCATTCAAGCTGAGAAAACAAAATATTTCAAGGGCATTCTCTAGAATTCCTTAACTCGACATCCTTCTGCAAAATATACCATCTTTTCTTTTCTAAAAGTATGGAAATTTTAATGAGTATGGTACAATATACAATTAGGAAAAGTATGTGGATACCGTTTTAAGGAGGAAAGAAAAGAGAATGTTTGCAAGAGATATTGGGATTGATTTAGGTACGGCTAACGTGTTAATTCACGTCAAGGGCCGTGGAATCGTATTAAATGAGCCGTCCGTAGTGGCAATTGACAAAAATACAAATCGCGTACTTGCTGTTGGTGAAGAAGCCCGCCGTATGGTTGGTCGGACACCAGGTAACATTGTCGCGATCCGCCCATTAAAAGATGGCGTGATCGCTGACTTTGATGTGACAGAAGCAATGTTAAAGCATTTTATTAATAAGTTGAACGTAAAAGGATTTCTATCGAAGCCGCGCATTCTGATTTGCTGCCCAACGAATATTACAAGCGTTGAGCAAAAGGCGATCAAAGAAGCTGCAGAAAAAAGCGGCGGGAAAAAGATTTACTTAGAAGAAGAACCAAAGGTAGCTGCAATTGGTGCGGGAATGGACATTTTCCAACCGAGCGGAAATATGGTAGTGGACATCGGTGGAGGAACGACGGATGTGGCTGTTCTTTCAATGGGCGATATCGTGACTTCCTCCTCCATCAAAATGGCCGGCGACAAGTTCGACATGGAAATCCTCAACTACATCAAGCGCGAGTACAAACTGTTAATCGGTGAGCGCACAGCTGAAAATATTAAAATCAACATCGGGACAGTTTTCCCAGGATCACGCTCGGAAGAAATGGAAATCCGCGGCCGTGACATGGTTAGCGGCCTGCCGCGTACCATCTCTGTTCGTTCAGAAGAAATCGAAGGCTCCTTGCGTGAATCAGTGGCCGTTATCGTTCAGGCTGCAAAAAGCGTTCTTGAGCGCACACCGCCGGAACTATCGGCTGACATCATTGACCGTGGTGTGATTTTAACGGGTGGCGGAGCATTACTGCACGGCATCGACATGCTGTTAGCAGATGAATTAAAGGTTCCAGTCCTTGTCGCAGAAAATCCAATGGATTGTGTGGCAATTGGAACAGGAATTATGCTAGATAACATCGACAAGATTCAAAATCGGAAGTTTGGATGATTTTCTCTGAAAAATTGTCCTTTGCCTGCGAGTGGAAATTGGATAAACAGTTAATCACTTTGGTCCATTCTAGGTTTGCTGTTGTATGACATCATACCTTGGATACAAAAAGTCTAATGAAGCAGGCAGGACAAGCCTCGATCATTGGGCTTTTTTATTTGGGTTTGGAGGAATAATTTTGCAATAATACGCCTTAAAAAACAAAGAAGGCGACAAAAATTGAGCTATTTCTACGTTTATTGACTATTTCCTGTAAAAAGTTGATGAGTATTTTCAATTTATTTTTTATAATAGAGGTAATGAATTGGAAAAATTATTTTTTTAAAATTATAAATTGAATGACTCAGCAACATGAGTTGAACACAATTAATGGTTATAATATGTACTAACTCACTGAATCCGGGGTCAACCATGCCAGATAAAAACAAATGGACGGCTTCAGTTAAAGGGGAATTAAGGAATGTCAGTAAATAATTCAAACCATGAACAATATAGCACGAGAGAAGATTACAAGCGCGCTAAAGCCGAAGAGCTGCAACGGAAAAAGGACGCAGAGGATCGGTCCAAGGACGAAGCGCGGCAAATAAAGGACGCAGACAAACAGGCTAAGGACGAAGCGCGGCAAATAAAGGACGCAGAGAAACAGGCCAAGGATGCGGCGCGGCAAATAAAGGACGCAGAGAAACAGGCCAAGGATGCGGCGCGACAGATAAAGGAGTCGGAGAAACGTGCCAAGGACGAAGCACAACAAACGAAGGTCGTAGAGAAACAAGCGCCAACAAAGATTGTTGAGATACTAGCCAAGAACGTAGCAGGTAGTCTAAAGGGTTTAAAAAAGCCAGCCTTGAGAATCGCAAGAAAAACTCAGGATGCGGGTCAACAGGTAAAAACCAAACAGCCGCGTCAGAAAAGCGAGACGCCAGGGGTCAAAGAAACGAAAATAAACCCAACTCGTGAGGCCCAAAGGCCCAAGGAGTCAAACACCACGAACAGCGCAGGTAAGAATGCGGAGACAGAACCTGTTTCGTACCAACGTATCAGAATACGGCTCATTCCGATTTGGCTGCGGCTCGTTCTATTAGTAGTAATGGCCATCTTCTGTGTGACGGCAGGCGCTGTTGTCGGTTACGGCCTGCTTGGCGGCGGAAAAGTGGCAGAAGTTTTCCAAGAATCCACGTGGACACATATTATTGATTTAGTTCAAAAAGGAAAATAAATGGAGGAAGGGACGTAAATCCCTTCCTTTTTGTATACCTTAAGTAGTAGAATAGGAAATAGACACTTGTTACTAGTAGGAGGTACTAAATAATGCTCGATATCGAACAAATCAAAGAAATCATTCCACATCGCTACCCATTTTTGTTGGTCGATCGAATTTTAGAAGTGGAAGAAGGAAAAAGCGCCGTCGGGATTAAAAACGTCAGCGCCAATGAAGAATTTTTCAACGGACATTTCCCAGATTATCCAGTGATGCCTGGTGTGTTAATCGTGGAAGCACTGGCACAGGTTGGCGCTGTCGCTATGTTGAAAAAAGAAGAAAACCGCGGCCGCTTAGCCTTTTTTGCAGGAATTGATGGCTGTCGTTTTAAAAAACAAGTCAAGCCAGGCGACCAGCTTCGTCTTGAAGTCGAAATCGTACGCTTGCGCGGACCAATCGGCAAAGGAAAAGCCGTTGCAACTGTTGACGGCGAAGTTGCCTGCGAAGCGGAAATCACGTTTGCCTTAGGAGAGAAAAAAGAATAACCAAATGAAAGCGACCGGAGGATTCTGGTCGCTTTTTCGTATGCTATTATGTGGGCGCGCAAAAACATAGAAGCAGCAATGACCTTCAAATCATTTTTGTAAAAAAATGCTTGCTATCATTTGAAAGACGTCGGGAACCCTAAAAACAGACCAATAAAAGATGATAGGTCAAATTATGTTTGGAAGGGGTACATGATTTTGAAAAAAAAGTTATTTCTTTTGCTCGCAGGATCGATCTTATCTGCTGTGTTGTTAACAGGCTGTAATAACGACAATGATGACCAAAATCCACCACCACCGGCTGTAAATAATCCAGCAGACGTGAATAATCGAACAGATTTGAACAACCGAACAGATCTGAATAATCCAAATGGTATTAAATACGATGATGACAACATCGATTTAGACAACAGGAACAACCATTATCCAAACACAGAGGACAAGAATACCGATACCGACAAAGATCCAATTAAGGATAGCAACACCAAAAAAGAAGAAATAATCGAAGATGATATTGACAGGAATGACGCTGACAATAAAGATGAATAAGTAACAAAAAGGGACTGGCATCTGCCTGTCCCTTTGCTTCTATTTTATTTTGTTTTTTACTTTTAGTTTCGGTTTGCTTTTTATTTTATCCCTAAATTCGGTAAGAAGCGCGGAACCCTCAAGCCCTTTTTGGAGGAGACTTTCGAGCAGTAGTTCGGAGTAATCACTTTTGTTGCGGCGGATACTGCCTTCGAACAAAACGCTGATATGCTTTTCGAATTTAGTCAATGAACAAATTTTTGTTTGAAAATAAGCTGGAGCATTTTCCTTCTTGGTAATGACAGCTTCGACAATAATGTCGCGGTCTTGCTCGGAAATTTTTTTGAAATAATCATAGAGGGACAAATCTGTATACGCCTCAAGCAGCCATGTCGAGCGCTCGTCTTCCTTATTAAGAATCAAGCCATCCACCAACGGAACTTCAACTGAAGCATCATCTTCGACCACATCTAAAGAGTACAATTTAAAAGATTTCATCACAACCTCCTGATTTCTTTTTCCTAAATTATAACATAGGTTCGCTTAAAGCAAATGTCGAATAATATTTGTCGAAATTTCAAAGATCAATTTTCCTGCAAAAAAGGCCCTTCATTTTTGACAAAAACCCCCAAGAAAAACCGATTATTCTGCAATGATCAGCCTCTATAACTTCCTTTTCCTTGTTTTACAACCATCAGTCCAACGGGCTATGCTAGGACCATCAAACAAAAAGGAGATGAAAAAATGATCAATCAAGTCACATTGGTTGGCAGGTTGACGCGGGACCCGGAATTAAAAGAGACGACAGAAGGGACGCAAGTGTCTCATATCACTTTAGCAGTGACTCGTCACTATCGCAATCAAAACGGCGAAATTGAAGCAGATTTCGTTCAATGCACACTTTGGCGGAAAGCGGCAGAAAATACATGCAAGTATTGCCGTAAAGGTTCAGTCGTTGGGATCACCGGGAGATTGCAAACCCGGAACTACGATAACAAAGAGGGGAAAAGGGTGTATGTGACCGAGGTTATCGCCGAAACCGTCCGCTTTCTAAGCTCGAAGCCGCATGAAGCAGCGCCTGAGCCAAAAAAGGAGGAAATGACGATTGGGGTCTAACAATGAAATGGCCAGCAACCTCGAGCAATTATTGGAAAGCTTAATTAAGATGGTAGGAAATGCCAACAAAAACGTCGACAGCCTCCAAAGGCGCGTCTGCCAATTAGAATGGGCCATTAAGGAACAACAACATGAAATCAAGGAAAGAGACAACCTCATCAGAATTTACTCCTCACATCCACATGATTCTTCACAAAACATTCCTTTTCGTTTTTGAGTGATATTCAAAAATACGCCTTGGTTGCATCACGTTCAAGCTGCCAGGCGAATATTTTTAAAAAAATATCCCCGCAACTGCCTATTTATATAGAAAATCAAATACAGCTCCGTGTTTCATCTCCATTTTTCCGGCAGGTAATTGCCGGAATTTTTTTGTTGTCTACGGGTATAAAAATAATCAATCTGGATAAACTATAAAAAAAACCCCCCTGTTTTTTTAAAAAAGAAGCCGCTGAACTCGTCAGCGGCTTCTTTGATGTTTATACGTTTGTAAACTGCTTAAGCAGGAATACCTTTTTCTTAAAACTTATCCTTATGATGCTTACTCACTTTAATCTGGCTGATAAATGAATCAATATAAAAAGCTTTCCGTTTGGGTGGCATGAGATAAAGCTCTAATAAGGCCATTTTAAAATCAGGCTCTTTCTGAAGAAACTGGTTAATAATGAGCAGATCGTGATCGTCGCTGGTTTCCTTCGCGATGAATCCGGACCCCTCCGTTTAAGGCAGCAGCTGATCGAGCTCCTCCACCAAATATTCCTTATCGACCTGGTAAATTTCCGCAAATCGAACCACCGTCTGATAGTTGGGAATACTTCTACCCGTTTCGTAGCGACTTACTGTGGACCGATCCATCCTCATCATGTCGGCAAGCGTTTGCTGGGACCAGTTTCGGTTATCGCGCAATTTCCTTAATTTTTCCGATAAAGACATCTAATTCACCGCCATTAAAACAATTCATGGTTTTAACTTAACGGGAAAACAGAACATTAAGTTTGAATGTGTGAATTATTTGTGAAAAAAATGCACGATGTCGACAAAATATGGGCTGGCGGAAAATCGCAATAAAGGAAATTGGAAATTATCGTCGAATAATGATAGTTGGTGTAAATAATTGTAATATTGGGAGGTTCTTATTTTTGTGAAAAATAACTTAATCATATTTATTGGTAAGCAAAACAACAACCAAAAAGTCGAAATCAAAAGTAAACCCAGTTTTTTCGATGCATTACAACTTTCTACCCAGTCGCCCCATACAGCAGGAGATATTCCATACCAATCCATCCCGTTTTATAAAAAAGCAATCATTCCCATCCAAATCAATAATTCCAATATTCAAATCAGCTACCACCGTCACCGTCATTCGCTACAAATTGTTAAAGAAGATATCGATCTAACAGAAAAAGAAGTGTTCGAGCTCCTCAATCATTTTGCTATAAAAGAAGATAACAAAGTTTCCTTTTTAGCCGTATTCCCGAATAGTAAAAGAAGACTTAAAGGAGCGAGAAAAGCATCCATCCGCGCTGAGAGCAAGGAGTTAAAGGGAGAAGAGCGATAAATGGTATTTAATATGAGGTGCGCAAAAAACGAACAGAGAAGATTGGAAAATGCACTGGCAGCATAGAAAAGGTTCCGAAGATATATTCGGGACCTATTCTTGCTTTTGTCCATTATAAAGCCAGCGTTGAGCCCGGCTCAGGTAACTTTTATTCACTTATTTCAGTGGATCAACCTGATTTCGAGCTCTAAATCTTTTAAAATTACCATTTTTTATAAAAACCCAACAAAATAATTACCAGAAGAACAATATATCGGCCGCTTTCCAGATATATCGGCCTCTTTCAACAATATATCGCCCGCTATACTATTCCGCCCCAAAATTCCTTCAAAACCCACAAAAACTAAAAAGCCTGGCGCCCAGCCTGGCTCAGGTAACTGCTCACCCAGGCGACTGACACCAAAGTTCCACCGCCAAAAAAACCCACCCACAACTGACATTCCACCGCAAAAAGAGGACACTGTTATGACACAGGATTGACACTTTCACGTGTAATATGACAAAAAGTGATGTACTTTTAATATTTCTGTAACATTACTGGTACATTTATCTGGTATAAATAGAGTACTAAGGAGAGGAGAAAGCGTATGCAAACGACAAAAAAGCGTATCATTCTCGTGTTACTTACAATCATGCTATCAGTAACGGGGTCTATGGTTACATATGCACAAACAAGCAGTGAAGCCCTACATAATGCCAAGCAACAGCTGGAGCAGAAACAAAGAATAGTAGAGCAAAAAGCCCAAGAAAAGCAGACTGTTAATCAAGAGATAGAAAAAATTCAACAAGAATTGAACTCTCTTTACAGCGATATTACAAAGAACAAAGAAACAATGGCAAAAACGCAACAAAAAATAGACGCAACAAATCAACTCATTGAAAAAAAGAAACAAGAAATCGTCGTCCTAGAAGATAAAATCCTTGCACGTAAAGGGATTATGAAGCAGCGGGCCGTCGCACTTCAACAAAATGATAACGTCAATGTAATGATCAACCTATTCTTCGAGTCTGATAGTATCTCAGAATTTATCCAACGCGCGAGCGCCGTTTCGGCCCTGATGGATGCGGATAAAGATATCTTAGGTGCCCAGAAGGAAGACCTTCAAAAGATTGAAAATGATAAAAAAGAGATTGATAGACAAGAACAAATTTTATTAAAAGACCAAGAGGATCTTGAGAATCAACAAGCTCTACTTGATCAAAACATGCAAAAACGACAACAAACCTTAACCGTTATGCAACAAAAATACAGTCAAATCCTTAAGCAAATGGCGCTAGCCGAACAGGAAAAAGCCGGCGTTGAGTCACAAATGAAGGATATTCAAGCGAAAATCAAAAAAGAACAAGATGAGGCCAAAGCACGTACAACTGCAAAAATAACAAAAGCAGCGCCATCATCAGCTTCATCATCAGAAAACATCACAACAACAACAGCAGCAGCAACAACAAGTGGTAAGGAGATGTATGTTACCGCAACAGCATACAGCCCGGAAGAGTCCGGTTCCATTACCGCGCTCGGCTACAACATTCGTAAAAATCCGAATATGAAATTGATTGCCGTCGACCCTAGAGTCATTCCACTTGGTAAAAAAGTCTGGGTAGAAGGTTATGGCGTTGCCATCGCAGGTGACACAGGCGGCGCAATTAAGGGCCATAAAATCGACGTATTAGTGCCAAATAGAGCGAAAGCATTACAATGGGGTAGAAAGACCGTGAAAGTTATCGTTTTAAACTAAATCCGGCAATAATCTCAGCCATCAAAAAAGATCTAACAGCTAACTGTTAGGTCTTTTTTTTGAAATAGGATTCATATCGACCTCCGAACAACATAGGCTGGCTAATGGCTAAGCTAGCAACAGCGGCAATCACATGGTCCAAGGCAGTTTGCTCTTTAATAAATCCGGGGAAATCCAAATATTTTAATCCATTTCCACATTGCTGATTTTGTTATTATGAAATAAAATATATTCATAATGTCATAAATTAGAAGAATGGATAGGGATGGGGAACGATGATTGAATTAAAGCTGCGTTCGATTTTAAAGCAAGTTAAAAGTGAAAGTCCGCAAAAAAGACTGGAGGCATTTCAACAGCTTTCTGAATATAAGCATCAAGAAGGACTCGAGGTTCAAATCGATGTATTAATGGATATGATCAAGACCGCTGCGTCAAAATTTCCAGAGCGTGTAGATAATTGGGACAACCCATCATTTTATCTCATTGACTTTGTCTGTGATTTTCCGATGCCGGAAGTGGTGGAGGGACTCCTAAAGCATTTCGACGGTCTGGATGTACAGGCAAAAGAGCGGGCTATTGAAACGTTGCTAACAACTGAAGATGAAGAGATATTCTACGTGCTCGAAGAAAAAATAATTGGGTTAATCCAGACAGAGGATTTCTTTATTCCAGTTAAAGACCTAGAACCGTATCCGATGCTGATCAAGGGAATCCTTGATAAAACACTCGAGCATCTAAATACCAAACACTATAAATTCATGCTGTATGATTTGTTATTATCGCTAAACTCTTCCGGCTTAGAACAAGGCTATAAAAAGGAGGTAATCCTCCAGACCTTGCTCGAAGATTATCAGGCAGAGAAACAAGCTTACTTGAAATTTGATGCCGATTTTACAAGCAAATATGTGTACACTGCATGGAAGGATAGCTATTTTGTCCTTCGTTCGAGAATGCGATTGTTTATTAGCTTAATGGAATATTATTATTCAACAGACATGGGCGCCGAGCTAGAGCAGGCGATGTCTTTCCGTGATCCTTTTATTAAAACAGAAGCGCTGATCATATCCATCGCCAAAAACCTTCCATATAATCAAAACACACTAGTAGAGGTTTCAAATCAGATTGAAAGTGCAGAAATGGTTTATTGGGAATTGAAGGAAAGAAATCTGGAACATCTGTATCCAATCACTAAAGAAAAGCAGCCCCATTTGGCGAAATCTAGGCTTTTTTCGACAATTATCAACCTGCCAGAGGAAGAAGAAGGAGTCATCCGCTTTCCTGAAGACATTCAGATCATCGATAAAATCGATACAGAAAACACCTATGGCCAGCCAATCCGCTATTACTTATTGAGTTTCTTGCATATCGGGACCCGATATGCGGGCTGGGCAGGCGGCTATGCGCTCGAGGATGGCGACGATACGGCCGAACTATGGGACGGCAGCTACACTGATTTTGTCGAATTTGATAAAGCAAGCATCGAAGAACACAAAGCTGCTTTTTTCAAAAAAAGAGCAGAGGAAAAACAAGAACATGAAACCAGTGTCTATTTTGAAAGTTCACCACGGCTCAGCAAAGGTGCCTGGTTCTTTCTTGGCCTCGCGGTTGTTAACTGGATTAGAGAGGCTGTCGGAGGATTTTCAGAAGACTCGATTCCTTACTTGATTGTACTAACCGTTATCGGCGGTGCTGTGTGTCTATATGAACTTACAAGAAATAAGAAAAGAGCCATCCAAGTCGTCGGCCGGCAGCTTGTGATGAAGGACGGATCCAAACAGCATGAGATCGGAATACACGAAATCAAAAAGGTTGAATACAACAAAAAGCATGTTCTCGTCTACGACAAGAAAAACGAACTTGCGTTTAAATTCCCGCTCCGCTGGGTCCGATACGACCTGTTTTACGTTCACATGATGGAGCATACCGACCATCTAAAAGACCGGCCATTTATACAATCATAAACAGCTTGCCTAAGTCGTATAAAATCTCTATAAAAAAGGAGCGTAAAATGAAAAAAGTTACTCTATTAATTTTATTTTCACTAACGCTCCTTTCATTCTATATCGTTACCAAACAGGTGAACAATCCTTCGGGGTCCAGTGTGAAGAATTATGGGGCAAAAGGTGATGGATTAACCGATGATACAAAATCTTTCCAAAAGGCAATCGATACCGTTGCAAAAAATGGCGGGGGCGATGTGAACATACCTGCTGGAGCCTATATTTTGCAGCCGATTTTTGTAAAATCAAATGTGAATCTAGTGGGTGAGAATCGCGATACGGTTACTCTAAATTAAGATATTTAATAACATGAGTAAATCATCCGTCGGTCGTCCAGCTCTGCACTTCGAACCTTGGGAAAAAATAAACCTATATGATGCGAAAATTTTCAATAACACATTTGAAACGAACGCAGCCGAACCTATACCATCCAAATAGAAGGAACGAAGGGAGCAGGGAATTATTATCATGATATAGAGTTTTATGATAACAAGGTAAAAGGCAGAAATGGAAAGTTCATGATCAAAGAAACAAAGGATGCCAAAATCCACGATAATACATTCTTAGTGCAAGAAATGTACGTATTGTTTAAAAACGCTGGTCTGGGGATTTCTAACAATACGATCGATACTCAGAATGGAATGGTCATCGAGGGACATTTAGGAGCTTCCGTTGGGACAAACATATCCAAAAATAACGTAACAACCACTGGTAATGGGATAACCATTAAAACTAGTGCAAAAAATACAGAATTCACAGGAAACACAATTTCCGGAACAGGTAAAGGTAAAGCCGTTTATTTATGGGCAAAAGGTCCCGATATTAAAAACACATCATTTGAAAAGAACACCTTCAATACCTTCAAACGTGGAATTGAAACAGCCTCCTATAAACGTTTTATCATCGATGGGCTAACTATTAAAGGAAACACATTTGAAAACATAAAAGGGAAGTCAGTTAACACAACAAAAGAGTCTAGCCGGAACGTTACCGTTGGAGAGAACAAATATAATAACGCAGGGGCAGTTTATGTAGAAAAATAAACCTGTGCATGAGTAAACCATGATTGGTGCCTGACACCGGAAAACACTATTGGCAGTGGACGTAGATCACAAACTGTGCCTGACGCCAAAAACACTATTGCCACTAGACCCATATCACAAACGGTGCCTGACACCAAAAACAATATTGTCACAAGACCCATATCACTAATGGTGCCTGACACCAATAAAAACCATCTATTTCAGATGATCATTCAATACATTTTCCTCCAGGACAGAAAACTTATCCCCGTAGACCCTCGTAATATGATTCTCGCCCCATGTACAAAGCGAATTCAGAATCCCCTCTAAGCTCCGGCCATACTCACTCAGCTCATACTCAACCTTCGGCGGAATCTGATTATAAATAATCCGATTAATCACGCCATCCTCCTCCAACTCCCGCAGCTGCTGCGTCAGCATCTTCTGCGTAATATTCGGCATCAACCGCTTCAATTCACTCGTCCGCTTTTTCCCATGCGTCAAATGGCAGAGAATTACACACTTCCATTTCCCCCCAATCACCTCAAGCGTCGCTTCCACCGATATATTGTATTTCTTCTTCTCCATTACACATCTTCCTCCTCATTCAGACAGGCACCGAAAAGTACCTACCGCACCAAAAGGTACCTATATCACTTTAAAGTGCGTACTTCCTAATATTCCTCATATATCCCATAATAACATTTGCCGGATGAAAACAATCATACCCTTTTAAATAAACCTACACAAATGAGGAGGAAAAATCATGCCTTTAAATAAACAGCAAAGCACACTCGCACTATTGGCCCTAGCCGTCAGCGCCTTCGCGATCGGAACAACCGAATTCATCAGTGTCGGCCTGCTGCCGCTCATCGCCAAAGATTTGCATATACCCGTCACAACGGCCGGACTAACCGTCTCCCTATACGCCCTTGGGGTCACATTCGGAGCGCCAGTCCTAACATCACTGACATCGCGCATGTCACGCAAAACCTTATTACTATGGATCATGATCGTCTTCATCATCGGTAACAGTATCGCCGCAACCGCAACAAGCATCAGCGTCCTACTTGTTGCACGAGTGATTTCCGCACTGTCGCACGGCGTCTTCATGTCGATCGGCTCCACCATCGCCGCCGACCTCGTCCCGGCCAACCGCCGCGCCAGCGCCATATCCATCATGTTCTCCGGCCTCACCGTCGCCACCGTCACCGGCGTGCCATTCGGAACATTCATTGGCCAACAATATGGCTGGAGACTCGCCTTCGTCATCATCATCGTCGTAGGTATCATCGGCTTCATCGCCAACTGGATTCTCATTCCTTCTTTTTTGAAAAAAGGAACCCAGACAAGCGTTCGAGACCAATTCAAGCTCCTAACCAATGGCCGGCTCTTACTTCTATTCACAATCACGGCACTGGGGTATGGCGGCACATTTGTTGTCTTTACTTATTTGTCACCATTACTACAGGAAATAACCGGCTTTAAAGAAGGCTCAATCGCAATAATTTTACTAGCCTACGGATTAGCGATCGCGGTGGGCAATATGGTGGGAGGGAAGCTATCGAACCGCAATCCGATTGGATCCCTATTCTATATGTTTATCGTTCAAGCCGTTGTTCTCTTTGTCTTGATGTTCACGGCACAATTCAAAATCGCAGGCCTCATCACGATTATATTTATGGGATTGCTCGCCTTTATGAACGTACCAGGACTGCAAGTATACGTCGTCATTCTCGCGGAACGCTACGTCCCGAGTGCCGTCGATGTCGCATCCGCCCTCAACATCGCCGCCTTTAACGCTGGAATCGCCATCGGTTCCTATCTAGGCGGCACCATCACCGACACACTTGGCCTCATCCACACCACCTGGATCGGAGCCTTAATGGTTCTCGCAGCAGCCATTCTAACAGGATGGAGTCGAGCGTTGGAACGGAGAGTCCAACCAGTTTTATTAGAAGAAGCTTGCTAAAGCCATAATAATTAAAAGCACGTAGCAAAAATATAGATTCGCTGAAAAAATCGTGTTTCCGCTGATAAATGACTTAGTTTCGCTGATAAAATTTATTTATCGCTGATAAAATCGGTTTATCGCTGATAAAAGGAAATTTTCCGCTGATATATCTTAAAATCGGTTGACGGGGTGTAATTTTATCCTAAATTTAAGCGGCTAAGGCGTTGAAAAGTAGTAAAAAGCAGTAATCTTTTCGAAAATATCCTTACAGAACATGTAAAACGATCTTGCTAGGTTAAAATAACAACTTTTATATCTCGAGGAGGAACATTAGATGAATTTACAAAGTACAACAACATTAAATAATGGGGTAAAAATGCCTTGGTTCGGACTTGGCGTCTTTAAAGTAGAGGAAGGACCGGAGCTCGTGAACGCGGTGAAAACGGCGATCCAACATGGCTACCGCAGCATTGATACAGCGGCCATCTATGAAAACGAAGAGGGCGTCGGACAAGGAATTAAGGAATCTGGGATCGCCAGAGAAGACCTATTCGTCACCTCAAAGGTTTGGAATGCCGACCTTGGCTACGAATCCACATTAGCGGCCTATCAAACAAGCCTAGATAAACTAGGTTTAGAGTACTTGGACCTCTATCTGATTCATTGGCCTGTGGCGGGCAAATACAAGGAGGCGTGGCGAGCATTAGAGACGCTTTATAAAGAAGGGCGCGTACGTGCGATTGGGGTAAGTAATTTCCAAGTGCACCACCTTGAAGACCTGATGAAAGATGCAGAGGTCAAGCCGATGGTAAACCAAGTCGAATACCATCCGCGCTTAACCCAAAATGAAGTCCAAGCATTCTGCCGCGAACAGGGAATTCAGATGGAAGCCTGGTCGCCATTAATGCAAGGCCAATTATTAGACAATGAAGGATTGGCAGCAATCGCCGCAAAATACAAGAAATCAGTCGCCCAAATCATCTTGCGCTGGGATCTGCAAAACAGCGTCATCACCATTCCAAAATCAACAAAAGAACACCGAATCATCGAAAACTCACAAGTATTCGACTTTGAGCTAACACAAGAAGACATGCACCAAATCAACAACCTAAACCAAAACCACCGCGTCGGCCCAGACCCCGACAACTTTGACTTTTAAAATTACCTTTGGTGTCATCACTGGTGTAACATTTTTGGTGTCATCTATGGTGTCATTTTGGTGTCAGGCACCGTCCGTGGACAAATGCACTTATTTGTCCATCTCGAGTGGAAAGACCAATCTTGCTATGAGATTGGTCTTTTTTCTATTCTTTCATTTACCGTCCAAGGCAAAAATCAGGTCGTGCATAAATGGAGAGCCGTTTCATATACCACTCAAAGAAAAAAACCGCTTCGACGGTAAATGGAGGGAGCTAATAATAATGGTGTCAGGCACCATTCGTGGACATTTGTACTTGCACAAGGGACAACTAGCAACAAATTTTTCCAGACCTTTGTTATAATGTTTAGCAAAGTACCAAAAAGGGGTTGGGAAGGATGGCTAATGGAGTTCAGGAAGATAGTTGGAATGCCAATTTATATGATAAGAAGCATTCTTTTGTTTCTCAATTTGGAGGGGATTTGGTCCAATTGCTAGAACCGCAGTCAGGTGAAAAGATTCTTGATCTTGGCTGCGGAACAGGGGATCTAGCCAACCAACTGAATCAACTGGGCGTCGATATTATTGGGATTGATAAATCCGAAAACATGATCCAGCAAGCACAAAAAAAGTACCCGGGTCTCACCTTTAAGGTACAGGACGCTGTGAATATGGGGTACACCAACGAGTTTGATGCAGTTTTCTCTAATGCTACACTACATTGGATTAAAACTCCGAAACAGACTCTACAGTCCATCTATAATGCCTTAAAACCTGGGGGCAGATATGTCGCTGAATTCGGAGGGAAAGGCAATGTCCAGAAAATTACCGACTCAATCATTAACCAATTAGGCGAGCAGGGAATCGAGTATAAATCAGAGAAGTTCCCTTGGTATTACCCAAGCATTGGCGAATACACATCCATAATGGAACAAGTGGGATTTCATGTCACCCACGCCCAACATTTTGATCGGCCGACGCCTTTATCTGGAGAGCAAGGCTTAAGAAATTGGATCGAGATGTTCGCCACCAGCATGTTCGAAGGTGTGACAAGCGACACCAAAGAGTTAATCATCACGAGAGTCGAAAAAAACTTAAGAGAAGTCTTATTCCAAAACGGTGAGTGGATCGCGGATTATAAGCGGATTCGTGTGCTGGGGACGAAAGTGTGATCAGAGGGACCATAATGGGTCCTTCTTTTGGTTATGTCTGGTTAAAGGTTCTGAAACCCTGTTATACCATTACCGAACCTATTTCTAAAAGTGATTGATATTTTTACCTATTTTAGAGTACTTTATAACCTCGTAAATTGGATATTTATGTTAAAATAGAACCATCAAAGTACAACTTCTGGAGGAAACCATGATCTCTCTTTCGAAAAATAAATGGCTCTGGTTCTCTGTCGTCATCTCTTTAGTGGTCGGTTCAAATCTATTAATCTACCGCCTAGAAAGCTTAGGACCACTCCCAACAGGCATCGCCTTAGGAACCCTATTCGATTTCATCCTTACCATACCCTTACTCGTCTACTTCTTTATCATCAGAAAACGCTATTCCCTAAAATATATACTCCCAGTCATGATCGCGGGCTATGGCGCAGCAGTCCTAATAATTCCACACGGCCTGCTGTCAGCTTACTCCTTTGTAAAATATATCTTATTAGCGGGCGAGGCTGCCTTTTTCCTACTCGAGCTTTATGTCGTGTTTAAGCTATTTGCATCGCTTCCAAAAATCATCAAGAGTTACCGCACAAACGCCAGCGAAATTCCAACCTTCTCATTTCGAATGAAGCAGGCATGGGATCAGCATCTACCACCATCCCGGGTACAAGAAATCTTTTTCTCCGACATGACGATGTATTATTACAGCCTATTTTCTTGGCGGAAAAAACCGATGTTACCTAATGAGTTTATTTACACCTATCATAAAAAAACTGGCACCATCACGCTGTACATCATGCTGATCCACGCACTGGTTTTGGAATCGGTAGGTTTTCATTTCCTCCTTCATTCGTGGAGTCCGCTAGTCGCCATCATCGCTCTCGTACTTAATGTGTATACGTTATTATTCTTTCTGGCTGAAATCCAAGCAATTCGGCATTGCCCGATTATGATCACCGACCGGCATTTATACCTGCAAATAGGGCTCATCAAACAGTTAATCGTTCCGCTTGCGGAAATTAAAAGCATCCAACATTACGATGGTCCTGAAAGATTAACAAATGACGAATCAAAACAAGTTTTCGACGCGGTCCTTGCTGATTTTTTCAAAGAAAAACCCACATTTGAGGTGGAGTTTCATCATCCAATCGAAGCCAGGTTCATCTACGGGATTAAGAAAAAGGTGACCAAGGCCCATCTCCGTCTCGATGAACCACAAAAATTCTTTCAGGCACTCACTACAAAAATAAATGCCGAGTGATTCTCAAGGACTCAAAAGGAGGAAATGATAAAATGATCGCCACACAATATAAGATTATCTTACCAAGTGATTATGATATGAATATAATCAGAGACAGAGTCCGAAATAATGGTCATAAAACAGATGGATTTGAGGATCTCAAATTTAAGCTTTATTTGATCACGGAAAAAGGAATCCACAATAATTTACAAAATAGTTATTGCCCATTATACCTTTGGAACGGCAGCAACGGGCTAAACAAGTTCTTATTTAATGGGTATTATGACAATATAATCAACTCTTTTGGATGGCAGCGAGTAAATGTTGGAATTCCACTAATTGATACAACGACATCGAAAATCAAAGAGAATAAATATCTTTTCCAAATCACAAGGGACATACCACCACAACAAAGTCTAAATAACTTAAAAGATAAAATAGGAAAAGAAATACCAACCATTGATCATACAGAGTATCTAGTTATTTATAATCCCGAGAAATGGAAGTACGATGTGTTTTACTTTTTAAACGATGTAAGCAGCGTACAAGAAATGAGCGGAGTAATTTATCAAATCCTACATATATCACAAGAAAAAAGCAGCAAGTAAAAAAGCGTTCCTGCATAGAACAGAGACGCCCCACTAGAAAACCAAAAGGGACAGATTAACTGTCCCTTTTGGTTTACTTATTATGACTTTTTTGAGCTTTTAATGCGACTTTTTCAAAGCCATTTCCTCGTTCTTCCGCAAATTCCAAATCTGCTTTTGGCAGAGCCGTATTATGTTTCTTAAATTGGTTATTCTTAGTTTTAGCCATTTTTTCACCACCCATGTAGATTTCCCTCGCCAGGATGCAAAAATTTCGGCACCCCACGAATTTAGTTTGCTTTCTTTTTTTGAGGCTATGCTAGTTGAATTTCTTTCTTAACATCAAAAAAATGAAGCCTTCCACATTATGAAGGCTTCGTTGACGTATAAAATGGATTAATGGACCCGGATAATCTCGTAAATATATTCATCGTGGTGAACCCTGGTATGTTTTGATTCTAATCGTTCGAATTCGTGGATTTCATCCATTGGATCGCCAAGCAACCAGTTTTTGAGTTCAAACAAAAAATCAGTAAGCATCATGATTCCTCCCTGGAATGGGTTATTGGATACCTTATAAACTTATTATACATGTGAATCACTTCACATAAAAGCGGTTACATAATAGGCGAAATAGCAAAATTATACTGAAAAATAAGAGAAGTTTGTCTCAATGAGGAGACAAAAAGGAGCGACTAAGCGCGTTACTTTTATTTGAAGATCCAGCTCCCTTTTTGGTGGCTTCTCTTATTGTACTAACGGAGCAGGTTAGTATAATAAGGAGGTGTATGCAGCAAGACTTAATTGGTAAGATAAGTTAAAATTTACTTAGTATAATGTATATAATATTGAATTGATGGAGGGGGGATTTAAGTTGCATAAAAATAAAGAATTACACTCGTTTTTATTGGCTAAGGCAAGAAATCTTACAGAGGAATGGTATAATTCTCTAGATAAAAATGACTCGTCAGGAGTATATTCCTCGGATGACCCTAATATAATCGATACTTTAAAAAAACAAAACTTTGATTTCCATTTACATCTTTGTGAGGCTTTTATTAGAGAGGAAACAGCGTTCCTGGAAGAATTTCAAAAATGGATTCTTTCGATTGCTCAAGATCCACAGCATTTAAACACACCAATCCATTTTATGTTAAGAGAATTTTTCAGGGTGCGGGAACAGTATCTTGATTATATTAAAGATTTTGTTTCTCTACATATGGGTGAGTTTCCCAATGAGGTGATAGATAGCTGGAACCGAATGATTTTAAAAGCATTTGATAAAGTTATGTTAGGTTTTGTCGAAGAACATCAATACTATTTACATCAAAAACTATCTGCTCAACAGGAACTTATACAGGAGTTAAGTTCTCCGGTTATTACTCTTAACAACGAGGTAGCATTACTTCCTCTTGTGGGCGATATAGATGCAAGACGGGCAAAGTTAATGCTTGAAAATACATTAAACCAGTGTGCAAATCTAGGAGTAAATTTTCTTGTTATTGATTTATCAGGCGTTCCAATGATTGATACAATGGTAGCACATCAAATTTTCCATCTGATAAAAGCATTGAGATTAATAGGGGTGACATCTACCCTTACAGGAGTTAGACCTGAGATAGCACAAACGGCTGTACAGCTAGGACTCGAATTTAATGGTGTTCCCACATATTCTACTCTACGACAAGCTCTGATTTCGATGGCTATCATCAAAAGATAACATTGTTTTTTGTTTGTCGATTAGCTACCACAAAACGGTAGCTTTTTTATTTAAATTAAAAAAGGGGTTGCTGCGACGATACCTATTGTTCTTAAACTAAAGGGGATAAACAGGGTATATAAGTACCCTGCTTTTAGAATCAGTTATTTAATTCGCTTTAAAATTGGGTGGTCTTCTTTTAACTCAAGCAAATCCCATAAGTTACCGTATAAATCTTTAAATACTGCAACCGTTCCATAAGGTTGCTCTTTTGGCTCTCTTACAAATTCTATTCCCTTTGAGGTCATCTCGTTATAATCTCTCCAAAAATCATCGGAGTTTAAAAATAGAAAGACTCTCCCGCCTGCCTGATTACCTACAAATGGTTCTTGTTCAGGTTTAGATGCTTTTGCGAGTAGTACTGTTGTACCAACAGAACCAGGTGGAGCAACCACTACCCACCTCTTATTCTCCTCTGGTAAATAAGTGTCTTCAATTAATGTGAAATTAAGTTTATTAGTATAAAAATCTATTGCTTCATCATATTCTCTAACAACTAATGCGATGTGAACAATTGATTGAATCATTTGCTTACCTCTTTTCAGCTCAATATCATGGTTTATTTATTAACATATAGGAACCATCCTAAGTTTAACCACATTTTTAATCAGGAAAACAATTTTGTCCACTGAAAATGGATAATAAAGTATCTGTTATTTACTTTGCCATTTGGGGTGCCGTTATTAAATCCTTGCAAACTTGAAATAAAGTGAATGGACCTTGTTTAACTAACGGGTGCAAGAGTTGTAGATCAAGCTGTCATTTTGGCAGCTTTTCTTGTTGCACTAAAGGGGCAGAATAGCTAAATAAAGAAGGAGATATACTAAGTTAAATAATTCCTTTTGGATAAGGGGGGTATTAATATGTCAATGAAAAAACAGTGGTTACTTAATATTGTAATGATATTACTCTCGTGGCTTACAATACCTTTGTTAGGATGGCGGACTATAAAGAGATTTTTACCAGCTTCAATCCTTGCAGTTCTACTATGTGGTTTGGATGCTCAAATTGGAAAAAAACGCAGATGGTGGTCTTTTTATAATAAACCACAGTCCTTTATTCAAAATGAATTTCCTTTTCTCATAGGTCCAATGTTGGCGATGTCTTTATGGACATTAAAATGGGGATACGGAAATTTTAAAAAGTTTATTATGTTAAATGTTATTGGCGAAGTAATTTTTGTATCTCCAATTACAAGGTTATTCACAAAATTAAAACTCTATAAATTAGTTCAATTTAACGAATTTCAATTCTTTCTATATTTCTTTTACAAGGCTTTTTTCTTATATGGATTTCAATATCTTTTTGAAAAATACAAGAAAACTAATGACTTTTAAAGTAGCGGGTGCGACTCTTCAAGATGAAGGTTGCCTTTTTTTATTCCACAATAAAAATTGTGAAATTTTGCACTTAAACTAACGAGTGCAAGAGTTTAACAATCAGACAGATCTATTTGTATAAAGCAGTAAAAAAGTCATTCTATTGAGAATGACTTTTTTTGCGGCTTAAATCAATTCGATATAATAATCTGCAAATCTTAAATTAAATGACTAGTCCAACCGTAGGACAAAACTTGAAATAATCATAATAAATTTGGAGAAAGTAAATAAGAGGTGATTCGTTTGAGTTCAGTGACGAAGAATTTAGATTTACATGCTCAAGGAACTTGGCTGCCAATCTGTGTAGGCTTGTTATTGTTTTTATATGCTCTTTTTATGCCTAAAAAAGAGATCGGTTGGAGAGAATTTTATATTACTTTTGGAATCATTGGTTATTTTGCTTGGATTGGTGATTCCTTATTTGCAAAAATGCTCGACCTTGTTGATTTTGGTAACCCGAATATCACGGGAATCGGTGAGTTTATTAGTTACACCTTAATTCCTTCATCTCTTTCTGTTGTTTTTTTAAACTATTTTAAGAAAACAAATAAATGGATACTAGTCATTATATTTACCATAATTGCTACTCTAGTGGAATGGGGAATGCGAAAAGTAGGTTATATCAAGCCACACGGCTGGAGCTTTTTCTTTTCAATACCGTTGTATTTTGTTGTATTTAGCTTTTTCCTCCCATTACACAGGAAATTTATAAACTGCAAATCCTAATTTAGGGATATTCTTCCAAAAAAGAGTTGCCTATAAACAAACGGGGGACTATAAGTGAAACAATAAAAAACGCTCAGAGTGATAATCTCTGAGCGTTTTTTCATTGTATGTTTTTTGGTCTACACGATGGTGCCTGACACAATTACCATCACAGGCACCATCATTACACGAAAAACCACGTTACCCTAGATAAACCAAATCTTTCAGCTCATCCGTTGATAACTCGGTGATCCAGTTCTCACTTTGGATAATCTGGTCATTCAAGAATTGCTTCTTCTCAAGCATCGCGTCGATTTTCTCCTCGAGGGTACCTGTGCAAATCATCTTGTGCACATGAACGAAGCGCGATTGACCGATCCGGTAGGCACGGTCGGTGGCCTGGTTCTCAACAGCCGGATTCCACCAGCGGTCGTAGTGGATGACGTGATTGGCCGCCGTCAGATTCAGCCCGGTTCCGCCTGCTTTCAATGACAGCAAGAACACAGGAAACTCCTGATTCTGGAATCGCTCAATCATCTCGTCACGCTTCACTTTCGGCACACTTCCGTTCAAGAAAGGCACCTCAATGCCAAACTTCTTCTTCAATGTGCTCCGAATCATTTCGCCCATTTCGATATATTGGGTGAATATCAGACAGCTTTCGCCCTGTTCCAAAACGGCGTCAATCAATTCGACAAGTTTCTCAAGCTTATTCGAACGCTCCAGTAGCTCGCGCCCAGCCGCTTTTTCTTTCAGATAGAGGGCAGGGTGATTGCACAACTGCTTCAATCTACTTAACATTTGTAAAATTAACCCCTTGCGCTCAAAGCCTGTCAGTTTTTCAATTTCCGCAAACGTGTCATGGATAAGCTGTTCGTACAACGACGCCTGCTCAGCGGTGAGCGGGCAATATTCCTTTTGCTCCAGCTTATCAGGGAGGTTAAGGGCAACCTCTTCATCCTTTTTCGTGCGACGCAGCAAGAACGGCCGGATCAACGCTTGAAGCTGCTGAACCTTGTCTTTTTTCTCATCTTTTTCAATCGGAATCACGAACTTTTTCTGGAATTGGCCCAAACTGCCAAGATAGCCATGATTGGTAAAATCAAAGATCGACCACAGCTCCGATAAACGGTTTTCCATCGGTGTTCCTGTCAGCGCAATGTGATGACGGCCGCGCAGTCTGCGAACTGCCTTTGACTGTTTTGTCTGGGCATTCTTAATGTTTTGCGCCTCATCAATCGCAATCGAACTCCAAATCAGCGACTCAAACTCCGCCAAATCGATGTGGCTCAGCCCATACGAAGTTAAAACAATATCGGCATCTTTTGCCTTCTCCGCAAAAGCTTCCTCTTTCAGACGGTTGGACCCGTAATGCAAATACACCTTCATCTCCGGTGCAAAGCGCTCCAGCTCCTTCTGCCAGTTTCCAAGTACAGAAGTCGGGCAAATAATCAACGCAGCCTTGGTTGGAACTTTAACTGCAGCTGCATCCTCATCCTTCTTACGGCGTTTTTTCGCCTCAGTTCGGGTGTCAGGCACCACAGCCAATTCATCCCCGACCACATCTTTCACCTTCAAAAGGTAAGAGATCAGCTGGACGGTTTTACCGAGACCCATATCATCGGCGAGGCAGGCGCCAAATCCGTACTGGCGCAAGAACCAGAGCCAACTCATGCCGAGCTGCTGGTAAGGACGAAGTTCACCCTGCAAACCAGAAGGGACGTCCTCGAGCGGAATTTCGTGGACTTCCGCCAGCTGTTTGATCATTTGCTTCCATTGTCGGTTCAACTCAATTTGAATTTTCGCAAATGCCTTTGGATTATCCAGTTCATCCTCGGTCGCATCCGACTCCATCAATTCCTGTTCCAGCAAATCACGGACATGCAGGCCCTCTTTTTCGGCGCGTTTCATCATATCCTGTATTTGTCGAATAAACTGCGGGTCAAGCTTTACCCAACGGCCGCGAATGAAGACAAGCCGCCTTTTTTCCTCGACAAGTTTCCCAAACTCATCTTCGGACAAGTCGACACCATTCATCGAAAAGCGCCAGTTAAAATCAAGCATTGCCTGAAGCCCGACGAATGACGGCCGGTGACTCGAGCCACCCTTCAGCGATGCCTTCACTTTCAGATTGGCATTTTTCATCGCCTGCCACCAGGAAGGGAGAAGGATTTCGACATCCAACGCCACCAGCGTCTCACTCGCCTCCGTCAAAAACATCCACGCTTCTTCCTCGCTCAGATGCGTTTTAAAATAACCGTCTTCACCCAACCACGGAATCAATCGCACCCAGCGATCCCGCTCGCGGTCAACTTTTTCTAAAAATGGACGCCACTTCGCTGGGATTTTGGTGGTCCCATCCACATCATAAACCTCATCGACGTTTTTCTTTCCTCGTATAAATAGATCCAGACTCCACGCACCTTCGCCATCAACCGGCTCATCTAAGCGCAGCCCAATCGTAAACGGTGTGTCGCTTTCCTTAATTCCGACCCATTCCAGCCAGCTTTCCTCATCAAAATAGCGAGCGAGCTCACCGCCGGAAATATTTTGCTTCCGGAGCAAATCAAGCTTCGGTCCGAATAACTCCTTCATTGCTGAATTCCGCGTTAAATAGCCATCGAGGGCATCATTGTACAAGTCTGAGATATAGTTTTTGGTCGTCCCAAGTTCATGGCCAATCAGTTCGTCGACGGCGGGCTCAGACTCCTCAATCCTTTGTTCCCAAAACGACGGGTCAAACTCATCCTTCACGCGTTCAGGAAGCTTCCAACGGAAATCTCCGTGCTCCCAGACCGAAAAGTCCGGCAGCCAATCCTTCTCGACGATGCCTTCATACAGCGAATGGGCGGCCGCCAGACAAATCTCAGATTGCTCATTCCAATCCCATTCGATATAGCGATTAAACGACTCCTTGGCAAAAAGCGAAACCAGATGCCAGCCGCTCACCACCACACCCTCAACGTCGTTCACCGTCTCCGTCTCAAGGAGCGTACCAAAGAAGCTTTCCTCATGACTGCTGAAAACGAGATTCTTCCATCTAGACGGGCTCATCACATGACCCCGTTCATCCTCCGCAGTAAGAAGAAAGCGACCTTCCCCTAATTTAGTTGTCAGCAATTTCATAAACCTTGTTTTAAGCATCGATCCAAAACTCCTTTATTGGGGGAGAGAACAAAGTCAGATAAAAATTTCCAGTAAATGTCTAATTGCACAAAACCCCTTAAAAATGGCACAAAAGCCCCCTGAAATGGCACAAAACCTTATTAAAATGGCACAAAACCCATCCAAAATAGCACAAAACAAATTTCCCCTAAAAATAAACAAGCCACAATACCAGTCAACCTATCTAATTCTAACCAAATGTCCGCTCAGTATGGACAAAATCAATAAAGTGTCCTCGAGCGGTGCCTGACACCATAAATGTCACCATAAATAACAATCTAAATTACTCCATAAAAATCCATATCCTCTATTATACCCAAAAAAGTGTGGTTAGAGGAGGGCGAGGCTTGAAGTTCTTCCGTAAGTAGTATATTTGTACGTGGTTTGTTTGTTAAAAAAGGTAACTTAAAAGTAGTCCCAGGCAGGGATCCATCCCCTAATAAGTGCTGGTTCTCCATAATCGGAAAGATAATGACCTGAGAAAGGAAACCGCCAGTAGTAACATAAAACGAATAAATTGGCATATAATTGATGGCGAAATCTAGTTTCATCTGGACCCACCAATGGAAGCTTAAGCTTTGATTTTTTATTGTATCTATTAAGGACATAAAACGAGGAGATCGTATATGGGAAAGAAGAATCTCATGATAACGCTATTAATCTTTTTACTTCTGTTGTTAACCTCATGCAGCCAAGGGAATAATCCGAAAACGAGTGGTGACCCACAACCCGAGCCAGCAACTGAAAATCCAAACGAAAAACCTGCTGAAAAACCGGATGCTAAGCCCGATACCAAACCCGATGACACCGAAAAACCTGACACCAACCCCGGCGTAAAGCCCGCCGAACCACCCGACCACAATAACAACAATAGCAGCCCTAACAATCCAAGTCCATCCAGTAATCCCTACGAAATAACAAAAACAAACTACACAGAAAACAACATCAAAATAAACTATCCCCAACTCAAGAAATCAAGCGATCAGCAAAAGGAGAAAACCATTAACGAACTAATAAAAAAAGAAGCCATCAAAGTACTAAACTACTACCTGCCCGAGGTTCAAGACCTAACCCTCGAAATCAATTATGAAATCAAATCCAAAAGTCCCAGCCTGCTGAGCATTCAATACACAGGAGTGGGGTACATGAACAGTGCAGCCCATCCCAATAATCATTACTATACAACCAATATCGACATCGAAACGGGAACTATTCTACAATTAAAAGACATGGTCAATATCGATGAAAACTTCGTCGGAAATCTCAAGCAAAACGCCAAATCCATGAAGCCTGAACACCAAGGCATCCTGAACAGCATACACCCAAGCGACCTACTAAACATGCTCACAAACGCTGATTCACTCGACAATATCGGCACCGAAAATCAGTCCGACACATTTAGCTATTTCACCAGCGACTCTCTCGGAATCAGCATTCCCGTCAGCCATGCAGAAGGGGACCATGCAGAATTCGAAATCACCTATCAGGCCATAGCCCAAAACATACACTCGTTATTGTTACTTAGCCTGCTTCAACGGTAACTATCCCAGTTCAAATTTACATTCGAACGAACCTGCACCGCCGCCCCATGGTAAAAATAACAAAAATAAAAGGTGCCACTAGAATTGGCACCTTTTGCTCTATCAAGAAAAAACCATCAACCCTCAATCAATTTACTCCGCTTACACTCCTCATGAAACGCCCGCAGACGCTTTGTCCGCTCCATCAACGTATCCAAGAAATACTCCCAGTCATCTACCCGTTTCAGCTTCTTATACAGCGTACGCAGCTTCTTCAAGTGCCGTACCGCCATCCGGTAACTCGCCCGGTTCTTCTGATCAATCTCACGCTGCGCCGTCTGATGCAGCATCGCCAACAGCACCTCAGGCCGCTCCTTCTCCACAAGCTTCAAACGGTCCTTCGGCAACTCATAATAATCCAAGCCCACAAACGCCTGCAGTTCACCCCAGCGGTCATACTGCCCGCGCTCAAACAACACAAACTCATAATCCCCAAAACTAAAGGGGAGCATCGAAAGCATCGCCCGCTCATACAAATCCACCCGGTCACTCTCCGCACAATAAGGCGCCACCGCCCGCAGCGCATTCCGCACAAACGTCGCACAACTATGATAACCGCCAAGCCACTCCAAATAGCCCTTCACTTTTTGCAAAAACAACTCAATCACCGGGCCAACCCGCTTCCACGCCTTCAGCCCCGACAAATACTCAATCCAATACACCAAATAAGGTGCAATCTCCTCATCACCAAACGGACCCGTCAACTTCAACGCCGCCTCATCATCCCCAAGCAGAAAATTCAAATGAATTCCAGCCAGCAGCAACGGCGCAGGGCTCTCCCAATCCTGCAACTCCTTCTTCCGCGCCTGAATCTTCACTAACTCTTCCTCACGCCACGCCTTCTTCTTGAAAAAATGAATCCACAACAGCCGGTACAAGAAAATCCGCTCATACGCCAATCCCTGCGTACACGTCAACAGCTCAAATGTATCCTCACGTAACTTATCGACAAACTCATCAAAATCAAACGGCAGCGACTGCACGCCAATCTTCATCGAGAGCTCCTCCGCATCATCCATCAAATTATGGAACAAATGCAAATAAGCCCGCTTAACCATATCCTCATCATGCCCAAGCTGCTCACTCAGTCGAGCCAGCTTCCGAAACGAAACCACGATCCCAACCAACTCATACAGCAAACGCCATTCCTGCTCAACCGGCGCACTCGCATGAATCCGGCGCTCATAAATCCCAAACAACTCCGGAATCACATATGGACTCGTATACTTCTTCGTCGCCAGCAGCGTATCAAAACTCACCTCAAACGAATGAACCCAACGCCCATAATCCGGCTTCGACACCCCATTCGCCTTAATCAAATCCTTCGCCGTCTGCAGCCCCCAGTCCGAAACAGCCTTCGACTCACGCATCGGCTCCCGCCACTCAGCGACCCAATCCGCCACACTGCCAACCCGAGAATAAGCACTCAAAAACACCGCCATCTGATGACGGCAAAACCCCTCAGTCGGACACGAGCACTCACTCTGCGACAAAAACTCAAAATTCAACTTCACATAACAAGGCGTCACATCCTGGACCGTCGCCGTAATCTGCTCATTCCATATCTGTAACTGCTTCACCAGCCCTTGCCGGTACAGCATCAAACCCTTCTGAACCAGCTTCGCATCCTCCGTCACCGTCGGGTGCAGCAATTCCCGAACCTGATCCCCAAAAAGCTCAATCCGTTCACTTGCAGGCGTCGACTCCAAAGCCACAACCCCCTCCAAAAAATCCATATTCCACTATTATACCCAAAAACACACCCAAAGAGGAAGGCAAGCCTCAATCCAAAACACATTTTTGAAAAATGAACCCAAAATCGCCCTCGCCGAATAGGAAACGTTTGCGAAAACTCCATCGCACCGCAATTCATCTCAAAGCAATTATCGTGGTGCCTGACACCAAAGTTCAGGTAAAACGAAGGGAAGAGGTGGTGCCTGACACCAAACCTCGGGCAAATCGACGGGAAGAGGTCGCGGTGCCTGACACCAAATTTCAGGCGGCGGCAGGGTTTTAATAAAAAAAAGGTAACTTAATGCTTTTATGTCTTGAAATTAGGGTGGTCGAATGGAAAAAGTAGAAAAAAAAGTTACCTGAGCCAGTCTGGCGCCTGGCTTTTTGGGGAGTTTGAGGTTGAATGGAGGGAGTGGAGTAATCTAGGCAAGATTCTTCTTAAAAAAGGTAACTAAAAAGGGGTTTGGCGGAATAGTAGTCAAAGTTGGCGGAATCCCATCGCAGTTTGGCGGAATTCCTCCACAAATCGGCGGAATGACTCCACAAATCGGCGGAATTCCTCCACAAGTAGGCGGAATCCACAATTTGGAGGTTTGCCAGAATAAAATCCAAAAATGCCTGAAACCCCATTTTCATCCCCCAACACAGTTAAATAAACACACAAAAAAAAGCCACTCCTCACTAATCAAGGGGTTGGCTCAATCTTCGTGCCTTCATTTTTTGTCAAACTAGAAAAATATTCAAACAAACTGGTAAGATAGCTGTTAAGCTCAAAACCTTCCTCACTCGCAAACTCTGACAATAACAACCTATTCTCTTTCACCCTCATAACCCCCTCGAATATGGAACTATCATCATTATTGCCAAACTATCACTCTCTTATACCAGTAAACTTGAGTAGGGGTATGCCCATCGCAAAAAAATCTAACTAAATCATTAGTTAGATCAGCCCATCTATATAAACATACAAAGACCCCTTCAAGATTCGAAGCGGTCTTCGTCCCAGTTATAGTTGTAATGGTCTCTCTGCTATCAACGATATCGCTGATACTGAGGAGCGTATGGTGTTTGTGGGTATTGTGGATATTGGGGCTGTTGATACGGTTGATGTACATTTTGATGAGGTATATTTTCTCTTGCTTTGTTGCAGTCCTTGTATGGACCTATATATGTTGAGGGTTTTACAGGTGCAGTTACTTGTTTCCATTGAGTTTCATCAAGACAATAGGTATGCGACATGATGTTTGCAGGAGTAAATTTTAATATGTCAGATCCTAAAATTACTTCTGGAGTTGGTGCATTAAAAATAGCCAATAGATGAGTGTTATCAACCGCAGCTACTTCATAATGCCACCAACCTTGAGGAACGTTCGCCACTTGTCCAGGAGTAATCGTGTAATTGAGTATCTGTTTTGTAAAGGGGTTCAGGATGGATACTGTAGCAGTACCTGAAATACAATAGACTAGCTCGGCTGCATTTTGGTGATAGTGCGGTTCTACAACATTATTAGTACTTAGGAAAATGTCCAGCAGAGACACATTTTCCAGTGTATTCAACTGTTTAATACCTAATACATTAATATAGTTTTGGTTATCTTTTATGAACAGGGGGCTTTTGTTTACGTCAAAAGTGTATTGAGTTGATGGAGATGTATAATCCATATAGGAAGCCATAAATTTCTTCACCTCTTATTAGGTATCAAATAAACATATAGGCATGTTATGCACCTACAATAAGTTCGGTGTGATTAAGTATTAAATTTTTTTAAAGTCTGAAATCAACGGTAAAAATCTTTTTTCGTTTTTTACTTGTGTTAAGGCAACGGAACATGAAAATAAATGACAAAAAAAGCTGTAAATAAAATAGAAACCAACCAAGCTGGAATCGGCTTAAGGTAATGAAATCTCAACAAAATAACCCATATGAAATTAAAGGCGATTGACCACCAGAAATTCCACCCGTTATGATAGGTGATTTTTCCACCAATAAACATTATACCTTCGATACAAACAAGAATTGCTACCGATATTAGCAAATAAATTATTTGATTCTTCCGATTATTAGGTGAATATGACAAAAATAGTATGACAATACATGGAAAAATGATGAAAGTTTGAACTAATACTGAAAAGGCATGGTTTAATAAAAAATCAGGTTCCAACTTCCATAGAAAATATTTTCCGTTAACAAAGAAGCTATATAATAAATTATTTGCAATCAGGTACAAAATAGTGGGGTAATATTTTCTCCAATTTTTTAGATCTCCAAATTTCCAGCAGCAAAGTACCAGAATTAGGCACAGAACAACACGCAATAGGAACACCCAATTTCAACAGTTTTTATTTTAAAATTTACCAAAAAGCTTAAAATTATTACTATTTTCTCTTCAACTGACAGGTGCAATAAAATCCCATTCTTTCACTATCTTTGAATCTATACTGTAAAAATTTCTTATTTCAAAGTTTGAATCTTTGTACGCTAGGAATAACTACGATAATATGCCTCAAAATAAAAAGGATACAAAATAGACGATTCTATTTTGTATCCTTCTTATTAAAAGCCTGCTGTTCTACAGGTATGATCTTAATTAATTAGGAACGGCTTCGCGTTTGCGCTTTTTCTCCATTTGGATTTCATGCGCACGTGCGTGGGCTTTGTGGCGGTCTTCTTCGACTTCTGCAGACATTTTGATACCCATAGGCACCGTGGTGGCTGCAATTTCCTTTATCCCTTTCTGGTCTTTCTCATAAACAAATGACGCTCTTGTTGAAATATCTGCTCCCGGCTCAGTTACGAACGGAACGACACGGTAATCTGCACGCCATTGTTGCGGAGTGACCTGGCAGCGAACGTAACCGCGGTAATTATTAAAGAATTTGATGTGCGGGTTGTCCGCTAAAGTTTTGGCTGTGTCTGCACGCAAATCCGATCCGTTTCCTCCTGTCGTAATCGATGTACCCACAAACTCTGCTCCAAAAATTGGAGCGTCTGGATTGTTGTAATCCGTTGTCAGGTTAGAAGCCCAGCTTGCATGGACATCTCCAGTAATGACGATTACGTTGTTGATGTTATGTCCAGCGACGAAATCCGTAACGCGCTCTCGTGCGGCCGGATAGCCATCCCAAGAATCCATGCTGTATTTCGGAGCCGTGCTGCTTCCGGATTTGCGCTGCGCAAAGAAAATCTGCTGCGCAAGGACGTTCCAATAAGATTTCGAGTTTCCTAGATTGCAAAGCAGCCATTTTTCTTGTTCTGTTCCAAGAAGAGTGCGCTTTGGATCCAAGGATTCCGGTGTATGAGCTTTCGTTCCATCACCATTCGCCTGGTCATCACGGTACTGGCGTGTATCAAGAACATAGAAGTTCGCCAAATCCCCATACGTGAAATCCCTGTATAATTGCATGCCTCCGTCGTGCGGCAATGACGACCTGCGAAGCGGCATGTGCTCGTAATAAGCCTGGTAAGCAGCGGCACGGCGCTTGATAAACTCTTCAACAGACTGGTCTTTTTCTGGAATGACATTTGCGTAGTTGTTTTCCACTTCATGGTCATCCCATGTAACAACCCACGGGAATGCAGCGTGCGCAGCCTTTAGGTGTTCATCTGAACGATATTGGGCATGGCGAGTGCGGTAATCTTCAAGCGCGATAATTTCATCGCCTTTGTGGGCACGGACATTGCCTGTGGGAGAAAGATACTCGTTCGTACCGTATTCATATATGTAATCGCCAACGTGGAACACAAGATCGAGATCTTCTTTCGCCATATGCTTGTATGCAGTATAATACCCGTGTTCATACTGCTGGCAGGAAGCGAATGCGAACGTCATGCTTGCTACACTGGCACCTGCGGCCGGGAGGGTTTTTGTTTTTCCAACAGGGCTTAGTTCATTTCCGGTCTTGAAACGGTAATAATAAACCGTATTCGCCTTCAGGCCGCTCACTTCTACATGGACAGAATGGGCGAGGGTAGGAGAAGCATGTTCTGTTCCTCGTTTGATTACGCTTCGGAAGTTTTCATCTGATGCAAGCTCCCAATTGACGGGAACGATATGAGAGGGCATCCCACCGCCATTTAACGGATCTGGAGCTAACCTTGTCCATAAAACGACACTGTCAGATTGCGGATCGCCAGAAGCAACACCAAGAGTAAAAGGATATTCGCTGAAATTCGGAGCAGCATCTACTTTAAATCCTCCCATTGATTGAGCAATAGCCAACCCTAGGGACAGCCCCGCAATCTTGCCGGCTCCATGAAGAAAGCTGCGGCGGTCAATATTCTTTTGCAAATTTTGTTCGTTAAAATTCTTAATTAACTGATCCAAAGATCTCTCATTTGTCATGCTTCATATTCCCCTCTCAGATTACTTTTCTTTACCACGGCTTTGATTATAAATGGGATTTATTAATTGAATATGAAGATATTGTAAAAAGAAAAATAGTCTGGTAGTCGATAGACAGTTAATTTAGAATAGGACCTTCGATTTAAAAAGGGATAAAATCTATATTTTTTCCAATCAACGGAAATTTATATCGATTTTATGTAGTCATTTCATACCGTTTTTTTAAATATTATCTTAATAAAAAACTTACAAACGACCATACCGTTCAAAGCTTAGGAAACTTATGACAGAAGCATCCTAATCCATTGGTCCAATAAGAAAAGCCGCCAAAATGGCAGCTCCGATCTTTAACTCTTGCATCCGGTAGTTTAAAAAGGAATATTCGTCTAAACCGCCCTATAGTGAAATCCACTTTTATTCCCCTATAAAATAAAAATAGTGCCAACTTCTCTTTAATAGAAATTGGCACTTCGTTTATTCGCTATACGTTATCGTGTCGCTTTTGGAGGTTGGCACACGTCACATTTACGTTGGTCATTATTTTTAAATTTCGTAAATGTTTTTTCAAAGTTGCTGCCACATGCACATTTAAATAGTAACTTTTGAGAAAAACCTTGATATTCCGTGGTTAGCAACTTACTTTCTGAATGGTTCTCAACAAATTCTTTAATTTTACCAATCGTCCATCGTTTATTCATTCTATTACACCTCCATATTTAATCGCTTGGCGGAGGCTTTTCTTGGCATCCGTTCAATTCTAAGTAAAAGTAGTAATTATCCTAAGTTACTCATTATAACATGAGCTGGCACTCAATTAAACAGATGGAAGATTCTTAATAAACTAAACTGCCGTTAGTGGAATTAGAAAAGGAGTTGCAGCCGCAACCCCATCTTCAACTATAATTTCTTGCACCTGGCAGTAAAAAAAGTCATTAAACTAATAATAGGAATAATATCCAGGATAACCATATCCATAATAAGGGGAACTGTAACCATATGGGGATAAATAATGGCCTCCCATCATTCCACCCGTAAACCCTCCCCAGAAAGGGGCGCCGAAATGTGGTCCCCCATAGTAAAAATGGTGATAAAAAGCATGAGGCCGCAGAAATATCCGTCTTTTATCATTTTCATTAAACAAGAGCATTCCAGATTGATTCATTTCCAACCCATTCCTTTTTTCAATGTAGTTGTTTTAGCCAGGTAACAATTTAAGTCTTTAAACTTCAACAAATAATTAACAGTTATGGCAAGAACTCCTCGGTCGGTTCCAATTCTTTCTTTTTTTCCTCCAGAATAATTTGCGTACCTGCGTTTGCTTCTATTACAACCCCTAAGGATTGTAACCAATCTCCCAAATTGGTGATTTCTTGAGCTTCCAACGTGAGCTTTTCCTCATCCGTTAATACTTGTTTCGTCGTACCAATACTTTCTAAAAATTGGCCCATGGTTTGAATCCATGCTCCCAGTAATATTTGTCTCTCATTGGCATCCGATTGGACTTCCTCATCAATTAACATAATCTTAGATAAATAAAATGCCTCCATGATCTGACCAATAAATTGAATCCAGACGGCAACGGAGACTTGTTTTTCAAGTTGTGAAATCAGTTCCGTCTTGTCAGAATTATTATTTTTCTTGGTTTCTTTTGTATTTTCTGTTTGAGCATTCACTGTATTTCACTCCTTCTTTATATACTTATGCAAATATATAGGGGAATGCCTTTGAAAAATTTGCCATAGTGATTTAGTCAGTGTCAGTATTTTTGTATATTTCTGAAAGAAAAACGAAGAATTGGGACAGAAAATGATGGAAAATGTCGAAATATACAAAGGGGAGGTATATTGTCATGGGCCACATTTAGTGTTAACCTTGATCGTCTACCTTAATAAAAATACAGAATCGTTCATTTTTCTTAAATGACAACAAATGAATGACCCTAAACAGGAAATAGGAGAACAAGTTATTATGACCAAAGAATTATTTGTAAATGGTGAATTAAGACGAATCAGGAAAGAAACCCACGGAAAAAGCAAGCCAACCAAACCTGTCCCAGAGTTCACTTCAAGGATGGAAAAACGCGAATATGATCAACGCGTCCATTATTTTGATATTCGAAATGTATTAGATGTCAAAGGATTCCTACAAGATATTCGTGCCAATTGGAATACATATGTGTCACAGGTGAACCAATGGATTCAAACCAGCCCAGTAAAAAAACTGGTCGTGACGGGTATTTTTACCGTCGTCCTTAGCTTTTTTGCAAGCACATCAAACGCAGCCTTTATTCAGGAATATACCTATCAGGTAAAAAACGGTGAAAAAATCGAAGAGATCGCTGCCGCACATGGAGTAACAGTACAAGAAATCGTAGAGGCCAATGGACGAACTTCCATTAACGGTAAAAAAATTCTTTTACCAAAAGTACATAACAGAACGGTTACCGCGACCACGCTAAATGTTCGGTCACACCCGACGACTGAAAGCAGTGTCATCGGAAAATATATACAAGGGGATGTAGTGAAGGTCTCCTTCATAGAAAACGGCTGGGCTGGCATTCTGATCAAAGGAAGAGTTTGTTTTGTGAGTGCCAATTATCTTACCACACCAGAAGAAACGACGAAACCAGCGATCACTCAAGCCAAACCCATGTATGTAACGGCCACTTCCTTGAGAGTGAGAGACGCTGCCACTACGAGTAGTGCTGTAATAGGTACGTTACGATTAAACGATCTTGTTTCTGTCAAATCATCTATAAATGGTTGGGCTCAGATTAATTTCAAAGGCAAAGCAGCGTATGTGAGTGAAACCTATTTAACTACTAACCTGCCAGCAACAACAAAACCAAGTCCATCAGTGTATGTGGTTAAGCCCGGTGACACGTTTACAAAAATCAGTAAAGCCCTAAATATCTCTGTCTCAACCATTCAAGAATTAAATCCAACCGTAGACTCAGCAAAGTTGAAAATTGGCCAAGAAATCAAAATCCCTGCCACAACAGCAACGGCTACGAATCAAATTAAAGTTACAGCACATATAGGTGGGGTGGACCCTCAAGGAACGTTTCGGTTTATCACATCTAATGGGATCACGTATGCTGCTAAAGCAACAGGCAGCATGTTAAATGAATTATATGAACATCAAGGGGAAAAAGTGACCCTAACACTTGAAGGAAAAAGGGGTCAACAAATGACTTTACTATCTTTACAATAAATCGTATCAAAAAAATTAGCCTCAGGTTTGAGGCTTTTTTTCTTGGGATAAAGTGCAATATGGAGGAACAAATTACTTTCTGGAGGATGAAGCGTGTTACGCATTCTTCATAATAATGGTTTCAAACGAATTCGCCACTGCTTGACAGCAGTTCGCGATTTCTTCTAGACCTTCATAGATTTGCTTGTATTTAATAATTCGGATAGGGTCAAGCTCAGCGGTAAACAAATGTTTAATGGATGCACGCAGAATATGGTCGCAATGCGACTCAATTTCTTTAATTTTAATTGCGTGTTCTCTTATATGAAGCAATTTCTTAGTGGAAAGCAGTTGAATCGCTGCATCAATTTCCGCGGCACAATTTTTGATCTCATCAACAAATTGAAGCGTATAATAGTCCATTTCAATAATAGAGTACATTTCAAATAGGGCAGCTGTATGGTATAAACCGTCCAAAATATCATCCAAGCTGATGGAAAGAGCCAAAATATCTTCACGCTCAAATGGAGTGATAAAGGCATTATTTAGATCCCTAATCAGGTCATGAACCATGGCATCTCCATTTGATTCAAATTCTTTCATCGTTTCGGAAAAAATTTTAAGATCACTAACATTTTTTAACTTGTAGTCAGCAAAGTAGTTCGCACTTTCTTTTAAATTTAAAGAAATGTTATTTAAATGATTAAAGAACTTGTCTTTCTTTTTTGCTGCCATTCAATAACCTCCACATGGTCCAATTAGTGTATTTTCCTGAAAAATGGTTATAAAACCTTTACCAAAGCGCTTTTAAAAGCAATTACTATAATAAATGCAACCATTGGACAAAAGTAACGGCTTACGTCCTATCTACTCGACAAAAAATGGCCGAATGTTTTTTTTCTTGGTTATTAAGATTTTACAGAAATGAGCTATTCGCTATATATGGCGGGTTTCGTAGGAGGGGATGTAGTTGTCCCGTAAAAGACCTAGTGAAAAAGCCCTTCCCAAATTTAATTTCTTAACATAGATTGTAAAGAATAATCCTAAAGGAGGTCTGTAATATGTTTGGTTATGGTGGTTATGGTGGTTGTGGTGGCTATGGCTACGGCGGTGTCGGCTGCGGCTATGGCGGCGGCTTTGCTTTAATTGTTGTATTGTTTATCTTGTTAATCATCGTAGGAGCAGTAATCTGTTTCTAAGAAGAAACAATTATTCTTAACCAAAAAAAGCCCTATAAGGGCTTTTTTGGTTGAAACTATTACTCATGAAGGTGTATGTTCCATGAATTGGTTATGGGGCTTTGGGTACACTCTAGCTTATGCAGCCTTTCATGTGAATAACCAATGAGTTAAGCCTGATTTTGGAGAACTTTTTTTCATTTAGCTCAGCGCTTGCCTATTCAGTTTTAATATCTTGTACATATATTATTACTACACCCAATCCAAATATTTTTAAAGTGTGACCTCCAAAGAACGTTTGCTTATAAAGCAGACGTTTCTCTTATTTTTAGGCAAATCGCTGATTTTGTGTTCCTTTTAAGCACTTTGGGGGAATTGTTCTTTCTCTGCTTTTTTTAAAAATAATCTTTTTAAAAAAGGTATGGACCATCGATCCAAACCAATTTTTCCCGCATTTAGTCCGGCAACTAGAATAAACATCCCTAGTAAAGCCATTTGTGGATTTGTACTGGTTGTTCCAGAGAACATATAAGCAAAGTTCATTGTAAGCCCCATTAGTATAGAAAATGTGGTGAAAATACCTAAAATTAATCCGAGACCTACTAAAAATTCACCCCAAGGAACGATTACATTAAAAATATCAACATACGGTAATGCTACCTCTTTTAAAAAATTCCCCCACCAAGGTTGAACAGCAGGGTGTTCACCAGACATATTTTTTACTGCTCCATACAAAAAGCCGCTTGCATCAAATTTTCCACTAGAGATTTTTCCCCAACCAGCATTTAACCACTGCCAACCAAGATAGAGTCGAAGTAAAGTAAGTAGCAGTGAGACAAAACGGTTTTCCTTTAAAAATTTAATAAACATAATAAAGCCCCCTAAATAATTGATAATTATTATCATTGATAACGATTATCATTATCGTTTAAACTTATATTTTAGTCAACGAGTGTAAAGTACTAAGTTTTTTGGGGTTAGATAGACCAATATCCCCATTTCCTTATTCTGCCAACCGAGAAAGTTATTTCAAGAACAAATGTATTGGGATTAAAGGAAATACCATTACTTATATAGAAATAATTGATTATTGATATTTAATGGAAACAAATAGATGGAGAATCCTACGGAGGTGGATAGCAATTGAGAACCGAAAAAGAAATGTATGATTTGATATTAGGAATAGCACAAAAGGATGAACGTATTCGAGCTGTTTATATGAACGGTTCAAGAACCAATCCAAATGCCCCAAAGGATATTTTTCAGGATTACGATATTGTTTATGTAGTGACGGAAACTGCCTCTTTCATAAAAGATGAAAAATGGATAAGTATTTTTGGAGATTTACTTATGATTCAAGAACCTGATAAAATTGATAAACATGTTGGTATGGAAATGGATTTTGACAGGTCCTATGGATATTTAATGCTCTTTACAGATGGGAATCGTATAGACCTTCATCTCGAAACAAGAGAAGTTATGGATGAGGGGTATATCAAGGATAAACTTACAACTCCTTTATTAGATAAGGACCATATACTTCCGCCCATCCCTGCTCCTTCAGATATTGATTATTGGGTAAAGAAGCCAATAGAACCAGTCTATTTTAGTTGCTGTAATGACTTTTGGTGGTGTCTACAGAACGTTGGAAAAGGAATATGGCGTGATGAATTACCATATGCAAAGCAAATGTTTGAATATGTAATAAGGGTTAGACTAGATGAGATGGTTTCTTGGTGGGTCGGCATAAAACACGACTTCCAAGTTTCGACGGGGAAGATGGGTAAGCATTTCAAAAAGTTCCTTCCTGAATCTTATTGGGAAATGTACGAAGAAACTTATTCTGACGATAACTATGAGAATTTTTGGAGATCAATATTTGTTACTTGTGAATTGTTTCGAACTCTAGCAAAAGATGTTGCAGCACATTTATTGTACATATATCCAATTGATGACGATAAAAAAATGACTAAATTCCTAAAACACGTTAGAGAACTACCAGTTAATGCAAAAGGTATTTATTAAAATATGTGTCGATAAAGATTTTACTTTTATGAAAATGATGTTGCCTTCTTGACTACCATGAAAATAAGTTGAAGAAGGTTTTTTTGCATAAATAATGGCTCGAAGAATACTCCAAGCCATCGAGGTAAATTAAGACTCTCTTTTTCTAGTGAGACGATAGCTTCTGTTAAGCATCTGGAATAATTGTAAAAGCAATTGTTCGAACCGGAGACTCTGTTTTCTTGCTTGTAGTATTGTAGTATTTAGTCAATAAATCGTTTAATTCGTTTTGAAATTGTATAAAGTGTTCCTCATCAATCTTTAATTCAACTACAGAAAAAGCAGCAAGGTCCTCTTGGCAGTTTTGTTCGCCTAATTTCTTAAGATAATCTTGATATTGAGTCATAAGTAATAATTGATAATAAGAAAAATAGGTTAATTTTTCCTCGTTAGAAGCCTTTTTCCATTCCTCTACGTCAATTCTTGCCTCTTCTTCATTTAAAGCATAATATTTTTCGGAAACAGATTTCACCCTTTTTTCATTAATAACGTGGATGACACCAGAATCCACCATGGTTTGTATATGCCTATATAGACTTGATTGAGGCACATCTTTAATGATTTTTACCATTTCTAAGGGTGTGAGTCCATTTTCTTTATTTCTCATTAATGCTTGGCAAATTTTCATTCTTACTGGATGCATTATAACTTCAATTTTGTTACTCACAATTTCACCTCATTCAATGTTTAATTTTAATCTCATTATAAATAATGAGAATAGCTATTGCAACACACCTGCAACTAAGTTATCATTATTAAGAATGAGAATGAGATTGAAGGGGATGACGGAAATGAAGCTGCAATACGGACTGGGTGACCTAAAAGATATTGATTTTATGGCTTTTCTACCTATAATAATGCCAGTTATTGTAGTAAGTACGATATTAATTTTAATTGCATTAATTGATTTATACCGACATAGAAAAACAAGAAAAAATGTGCTCCCATGGGTGCTAATTATTCTATTTGCCAATACACTTGGACCAATTCTGTACTTCACCATAGGGAGAAAGGATAGTGAGAGAATATGAAATTAGAAATCAAAAATGTTACGAAAAAATTTAAAGGAAAAATGGCTGTCAATAATTTTTCGATGGAACTGAATTCAGGAGAATGTGTCGGATTAATCGGTCCGAATGGGGCAGGGAAGTCCACATTAATAAAAGTGATTTCAGATATTATCAATTCAGACTCTGGTGAAGTTTTGTTGAATGGGAAAAAAATATCGAAAATGAAAAGGGAAATTGGTTACCTACCACAGTACCCTAACTTTTTTCAATGGATGACAGCGAAAGAAACTCTTACGTTTATGGGTCAACTTTCTGGAATGCTAAAAGAAGAATTATCGAACTGGATACCTGAAATTTTAGCAAAAGTCGGACTAGAAGGTGAAGAAAACTCAAAAGTCGGCACATTTTCTGGTGGAATGAAACAGAGACTTGGTATTGCACAAGCACTATTACATAAGCCTTCACTTATTGTCATGGATGAGCCAGTATCTGCATTAGATCCAATTGGGCGAAGAGAAGTGTTAAACCTGATCGAAGATATAAAAAAAGATACTACTATTTTATTATCAACCCATATATTAGGCGATGCAGAAGAAATATGTGAACGATTTGTAATCATTAAAAATGGAACAAAAATAGAAGATACAACAATCACAGAACTGTTGAACCGAAATAACGAAAATAAATTAAATTTAGAAATCATATCGAAGGATCAAAAATGGATTAGCATGATAAAAAAATTACCTTATGTGAAGGAAGTCGAGGTCATAGGGAATAAAGTCCAAATAAAAGTTGAAAACATCCAAAAAAACAAAAATATGCTACTGATGAATGCACTCTCTCACGACGTGGACATCGTAAAATTTGAAATCAATAATGATACTTTAGAAGAAATATTTTTAAAATTGGTGGTGTGAAATGAATAATTTTACTGTACTAATAAAAAAAGAATTTGTTCAAATGGTACGTGATTATAAAGTTATTTGGCTACCGATTGTCTTTCTCTTTTTAGGAATAACTCAGCCAATAGTAACTTATTACTTGCCATCAATTTTGGAATCGTTAGGAGGAGGGACAGGCATTACAATTGATCCGAGTGTGGCAGCTCAAAAAGGAGGAGAAGTACTATCCACCACGTTAGGGTCCCAATTTGATCAGCTTGGGATTATGATTATTGTTATCTCAATGATGGGGATTATTCAATCAGATAAATCAAATGGTATGTTGGCCTTTATCTTAACACGACCTGTTACTGTTTTTTCATATATCAGTGGAAAAATTGTATCAAATTATTTGATAATAGCTTTTAGTGTAACGATTGGATACCTTTCTTCTTATCTATACGTAAATTATCTTTTCGAAGATGTTCCATTTTTAGACATGATTGCTGCACTATTATTTTATCTTGTATGGGTTCTTTATATCGTATCTTTTACAACAATGATTAGTACTATTTTTCACAGTCAAGGTATTATCGCGCTAATTTCAATTGTTTACCTTTTGGGTTGCAGAATTATCGTCGGTTTGAATCCAGCAATTGATTATGTAAATCCAGCCAGTATGAGTAAACATGCAATGGAATCTCTAATCACAGGTTCGGTAAATTTAAACGAAATAGTCAATGTACTACTAACAATTGCTTGTATTTTGCTGGTACTCTTGGTAACGAATTATTGGATTGCCAATAAAAAATTTAATCATGAATAAAAACTTAGAGCTGATAAATAGCTCTATTTTTTTGCCGATTTGGATACCTTAATTTTTATAATCAAAAAATGTCCGACTTGTTTTGGGCATTATACAAGAAAGCACCGCGTAAACGGTGCTTCATTTGTGTAGTCATTTACATTCATTTGTTTTTGATACACCTAAAGAAACCGTCCATACGGACAAAAAAATAATAAAAAGTGTATTTATTTCCGCGTTTTGCTACCGGGACCCCATTTTGAAAATAAAAGCTGATGAATTGGACAAATAAAGAACTGATTTACATAACCTTAACATTGGATTAATGTGGAGTTAACATTGTCTGATTATGATCAAGTTGTAACAAACAGTAATAAACATTAAAAATTCCACACTAAATGGAGGCACTTTTTATGAATTACACATTCAAGAAGAATTGTTACAAGTCTATTCAAGCTGTGATGTTAGGAGTGAGTGTACTAGGATTAGCTGCTTGTGGAGCTACTAAAGAGGAGGCTGCTCCAGTTGTTAAGGATCCAAGTTCGTTAACCATGAAAGAAATTGAAACAAAGGCAAAAGAAGAGGGAACAATTAATAGTGTTGGTATGCCTGATTCATGGGCTAACTGGGGAGAAACGTGGAATGAAGTGATGAAAAAATATACATTGGAACACAATGATACAGATTTATCCAGTGCCGAAGAGATTGCCAAAATGGAATCTGAAGGAGAGAATGCAACAGCTGATATCGGCGATGTAGGGATTTCCTTTGGGCCAATCGCGGAACAAAAAGAATTAACGATTCCATATAAAACTTCCTATTGGGACGAGGTACCTGACTGGGCAAAAGATGACAACGGGGATTGGGTTGTTGGCTACCAAGGAACAATTGCATTCTTTACTAATAAAGAATTAGTAGATAACCCGCCAAAATCTTGGGGTGACATATTAAAAGGAGATTATAAAGTAACAGTTGGAGATGTTCAGCGTGGTACACAGAACCAAATGGCCGTTCTTGCAGCCGCCATCGCTTACGGCGGTGATGAAACAAATCTCCAACCAGGAATTGACTATTTTGCTAAGCTTGCCAAGCAAGGCCGCCTTAGCTTAACTGATGCCAAGCCGGCTAACATCGAAAAAGGGGAAGTGGAAGTTGCCCTTGTTTGGGATTTCAATGCCCTTGGTTACGCTAATCAAATTAAACGTGATCAATTTGAAGTAACCATTCCTAGTGAAGGTTCAGTCGTAAGCGGCTATGCAACTATTATTAACAAATTTGCAAAGCATCCGCATGCAGCGATGGCAACTAGAGAATATATCTTAAGTGATGAAGGACAAATTAACTTAGCTAAAGGGTTTGCCCGTCCAATTCGCGATGTAGAACTTCCGAAAGAAGTAGCTGAAAAAATGGTTCCAGAAGAACAGTACAAAAATGCAAAACCAATTGAAGATTACAAAGCATGGGAAGAAACGGCTAAAAATTTACCGCAGATTTGGCAAGAAGAGGTGTTAGTCCATGTCAAATAAAGTAATAGCAATTGTTGTTGATGGTATGCGATATGATAAAGCATGTGAGGCTCTTGGATTTATTCAACATCTAGTTGAAACAAATCAGGCGGCACTATACAAAGTAAAGTCGGAACTCCCAAGTCTTTCCCGCCCATTATATGAAGTGTTACTAACGGGTACACCGGCTTCAGTGAACGGAATTACGTCCAATCAAGCCGTTCGCTTATCTACCGAGAAAAGTCTCTTTCATCTTACGAAAGAAAACGGATTAAGGAACGGAACGGTATCGTATTACTGGGTAAGCGAACTTTATAATCGGGCGCCATTCCATTTTATTGAAGATCGTGAGCAAGAGGATGAGTCTAAGCCGATTCAATATGGAAAATTCTATTGGGACGATGACTATCCAGACAGTCATGTGTTAATGGACGCAGAAGCCTTGCGCAGAAAGTATGACCCACACTTTTTATATATCCATCCGCTCGGTGTAGATGTAAAAGGAGAAATTTTCGGTTCAGAATCGAAAGAATATCGTGAACAAATCTTAAAAATGGGAAGCTTGTTGGCACAACTTTTGCCAATTTGGATCAAAGAAGGTTACCACATTTTAATTACATCTGATCATGGAATGAGTGAATATGGCAACCATGGCGGCACAACTGATGGTGAGCGTGATGTACCGCTCTTTATCATTAGTCCAAAAGTTGAGCCTGGCGTCTACAGTGAAGTGGTTCCGCAATTAGCTTTTGCACCACTAGTTTGTGAACTTTTAAATATTGAGCCGTCCAATAAAATGATTTCATATCAATTGCCAGGTCTGAAAGGAAAAATTTCCATTTAGAAAAGATACCCTCTTCAACATTAGAATGAAGGTTGACTGGAATTGGTTTAACGAACGTACTGTTAAACCAATTCCCAAATTGTTAGTGAACATAGAGGAGCGAGAAGTCTTGCGAAAAATAAAAAAACAAAAAATTTACTTATTAGCTCTTTTACTGCCATTTGTTATGTTTGTGATTGGATTTGAACTGGGGCCATTAGTGGCAATGATTAAAAATAGTTTTTATGCAGACGATGGAATTCAAGTTACGATTGATCAATATACAACCATATTTAAAAGTAAATTTTACTTACAAGCCATTCAAAATAGCCTTGTCATTTCCTTAGTTGCTGCTATAACTTCTGTGACTATAGCTGTCATTGCAGCTTATTCGTTTACAAAGTTCTCACAAAAAATACAAAATCGTTTACTGATGATTGCCAATATGACGTCGAACTTTGAGGGGATTCCTCTTTCATTTTCATATATTATTTTACTTGGAAACAATGGGTTGTTTACATTGCTTTTTTCTAAGATTGGTTGGGATGTGTTTGCAGATTTTAATTTATATTCATGGACAGGCCTCATTCTTGTTTATATTTATTTTCAAATTCCGCTTGCTGTTATGCTCATCTACCCGTCTTATCAAGGAATTAAGCAACAATGGAAAGAGGCCTCTTCATTATTAGGAGGGTCAACATTATCATTTTGGCTTCACATTGGGATTCCGGTTCTTTTACCTAGTATTGTAGGTACATTCAGTATTTTGTTTGCGAATGCGATGGGAGCTTACGCTACAGCCTATGCATTGGTCGGCAGCAACTATAATTTATTGTCATTGCAAATCGCCTCTCTAGTTTCTAGTGACGTTGCATTAAAGCCGCAGCTAGGCAGTGCGTTGGGAGTTCTTCTAGCGGCGACCATGATAGGGGCGATGTGGTTCAATGAACGAATGATGCGTCGCATTAGGAGGGATTTACGATGAAATCTTCATTGACTTTTCATAAAGTGCTTGTGGGGTTACTAGTTATGTATTTATTAATTCCGCTTGTAGGAACATTATTATTCTCGATTGCTGGTAAATGGGATCATACCATTTTACCTGAGAGTTATACAATGAAATGGTATATTGAATTGTTTCAAGATGAACGGTTTTATGATGCTTTTCGACGAACGCTGTTTTTAATTGTCATGTCTGTAGGTCTTAGTGTTGTTATTATGCTTCCGACTATTTTCATCATCACAGTATATTTCAGTAAATGGGAAGGATTGCTTCAAGCAGCAGCTATGCTTCCTTATGGAATTCCTCCCATTGTCGGAGCTGTTGGATTAATCAAGGTATATTCAGATGGACCGATTCAAATTGCCGGAACACCTTGGATTTTAATTGGTGCTTATTTCATAACCATTCTACCGTTTATGTATCAAGGTATTCGTAACAGTCTTCGTACGCTTAATGCTGTACAGCTTGTTGATGCTGCTGAATTACTAGGTGCTACAAAATTCCAGGCGTTTCGCACAGTGGTGTTTCCAAATATTATATCTGGTATTTTAGTGTCTACCTTATTATCAGTCGCTCTTTTATTTAGTGAGTTTGCTTTTGCCAATTTGCTTGTCGGGGGCCGATTTGAAACCATTCAAATTTATCTTGCCGACAAACTAAACAGCAGCGGTCACTTAACAAGTGCAATTGTTATTACTTATTATTCAATGATTTTACTGTTAACGGGGACTGTATTAAAACTGACGTTTAGAAATGAAAAAAATCCTATCGTGTCTAATAAGAAGCGAATTCTTTCCTTTTTAAAAAAACAATACCGTCATAAAAATACTGCTTTAGAAGGTGAAAACTAATGAACTATGTAACCATCGATCAAGTGACTAAGGGGTATGAAAATCAAGTCGTTTTAAATAACATTTCAATAACATTAAAAAAAGGAGAATTTGCTACGCTTCTTGGGCAAAGCGGATGCGGAAAAAGTACATTATTACGTTCCATTGCGGGGCTTGAAGGCGTTGATGCAGGAAGAATCTTAATTGATGGAAAAGATATTACTAATTTATCACCGCGTCAGCGTGAAGTCGGTATGGTATTCCAGTCTTATGCGCTTTTCCCAAATATGAGCGTTTTTGATAATATCGCGTACGGCCTTAAAATGAAGAAGGTAAAAAATATTAAATCAAGAGTAAAAAAGATGATTGAGATGGTTGATTTAATAGGAAAAGAAGAGTCCTATCCTCATCAATTATCTGGTGGACAACAGCAGAGGGTTGCTCTTGCCCGTGCGCTTGTCATGGAGCCGAAAGTACTGCTTTTGGATGAGCCGTTAAGCGCATTGGATGCTAAAATTAGAAAAAGTTTGCAAAAAGAATTAAAGAGAATACAAAAAGAATTAGATATTACTACTATTTTTGTTACGCATGATCAGGAAGAAGCAATGACAATGTCTGATCGAATTTTTGTCATGAATAAAGGAAATGTTGTACAATCCGGTTCTCCATCAGAAATTTATACTTCTCCAGTCAATACATTTGTTGCAAAATTTATCGGAAATTACAATGTTTGTAATATGGAAGTTTTCCGTAAACTCGTTCGCAGCACAGAATTAAAAGGGAATGAAGTCGCGATTCGTCCTGAAGTTTTACAATTAGTTTCTGTTGGTGAGGATAGCTTGGATTTACAAGAGAACTGGGGCATTAAAGGGGTTATTAAAGATGTTTCCATGACAGGGAATGTTTTAAGATATGAAGTAGAAACAGAGGAGTCCGCTTTCCATGTAGACTATCTTCACCACCGAGGGAAAATGTTTGAGCAAGGAGCACGCGTTCATATTCTTGTACCGAAGAAAGAATGCCTTATTTTATAAATTATCAATGATCGCGGGGGAAGAAATATGTCTGTTTTGCCAGAAGAAAGAAAGAATGAAATTTTAAAAGAACTGAACAAAATGGGAAAAGTAAAAGTTATGGAATTAGTTGATCAATATAATGTTTCAGAGGAAACGATTCGACGCGATTTGATGATATTAGAGGAAAAAGGACTTTTAAAGAGGGTTTACGGTGGAGCGATTAAAACAGTCTTTCAATTTGAGGAACCTCCATTCACACAGCGTACAACGGTGAATCAAGAAGCGAAAGTTAAGGTTGGGAAAAAAGCAGTAGAACTCATTTCTAACGGAGATGTGATTGTCATTGATGTAGGGACAACCATGCTTGAATTTGCGCAGTGTATTGAAAATAAAAAAGACATTACGATTTTAACCAATTCTCTTCCTGTGTCGTCTGTGTTGACCGAATCGCTTAATCAAAATAAGTTTACAGGACAAATTCTATTACTAGGTGGTCAAATTGATCCAAAGCAGCAATCTATATGCGGCGGTCTCACTGAACAAATGTTAAATCAATTTAATATTGATAAAGCGTTCATTTCAGCTGGTGGTGTTTCTATTCAAAGTGGGGTTAGTAATTATCATTTACATGAAACATTAGTTTCACGCAAGATGGTCGAGGTATCAAAGCAAGTTGTATTGCTAACAGATTACTCTAAAATTGGTGTCGATACATTTTGTAAAGTTTGTCCTCTAGAAAAAGTCGATGTGATTGTCTGCGAACAACCATTTCCAGAGGAATGGAGAAATCATTCAAAATTAGAGGAAATCAATTGGATTCAAGCATAGTCAATCCATAAAAGGACATATCGAGACGGATGAGGGAGTTCTCTCTCTTTTTTGATTAGATTTTTATTGAAAGCAGGTAAAAAAACTAGAAAGAAAATTTAATAGATAGAATGGGAAAAGGAGATATATTGTATGAGTTTCATTGCGATAGATTTAGACGGAACATTATTAAACGACCAGAATGAAATTAGTGAAGAAAATATAAAGGCGATTCAATATGCCCAAGATAGAGGCTTTGAAGTAGTTATTTCAACAGGACGGGCTTATTTTGACGTTCAAACAATTTGTGAAAAAGCCGGGATTACCCCATTTGTAATCGGGACAAATGGCGCAACCATTCATTCAAAAAGCGGAAAGTGCATTTCTTCTATTACGATAACTAAAGATCGTGTCGAAGCTATTCTCCAATGGTTAGATGAACGGAATTATTATTACGAAGTGTTTACTGATAAAGCCATTTATACTCTTAAAGAGGGAAGAGAACATTTCTATAATGAGATTCAAAGCTTGAAAAGCTCAGATTTGAATACAGATATGAAAGAATTAGTTGAAGTAGCGGAAAGGCAATTTGACCAGTCTGGATATGTTTTAGTTGAAAACTATCATGATATCTTAAAACAGGAGGAAGAATTCTATAACATTTTAGCATGTTCTTTTGATAAAAAGAAATTAGAGGAAGCATGGAACCAATTCAAAAAGTTTGATGAGTTGATGGTTGTTTCATCTGCTGATCATAACATTGAAATGACTAGTAAAAGAGCTTCAAAAGGGATGTCCCTTGAAAAATTGGTTCTCTCGATGAATGGCTCCTTAGATCAGGCTATGGCAATCGGGGACAGCAACAATGATTTATCCATGTTCCAGAAAGTTGGATACAGCGTAGCGATGGGAAATGCGAAAGATGTCATAAAAACTGTTTGTACAACGACAACCCTTAAAAATGATGAGAATGGGGTAGCTTATGCGATTTATCGATATATGGAGAACTTCGTGGTTCAAAAATAAGTGTCAATGCCGAAGGAGAGAGCGATAAAATGGCATGGATCTATATCATAATGGCAGGAATTTTGGAAATTGTCTGGGTGATCGGTCTTAAATATTCACACGGATTCACCAAAATTATACCTAGTATAGTAACGGTAGTTATTATACTCTTTAGTTTCTTTTTACTTTCAAAAGCTTTACATTCAATTCCCTTAGGAACTGGTTACGCCATTTTTACTGGATTGGGAACGGTGGGAACAGTAGTAACTGGGATGCTTTTTTGGGGAGAGACTATTAATCCACTGAAAGTATTTTTTGTAGCTTTAATGATATTGGGTATAATTGGAATAAAAGTTAGTCCTGCACAACCTAAACATTAAAGGAAATGAAATGATTTATACAAGGTTTGGGGATGATTCAATGGCTTGGTTTTTTCTTCTTATTGCCGGATTTGCCGAGATTGGTAGTGTTATAAGCCTGAAGCGTGCAGACGGGTTTAAAAAATTGCTCCCCTCTGTAGCGTGTCTTTTTTTGGGGAGTTTAAGCTTTTATTTTCTTTCTTTGTCATTAACATCTCTTCCAGTGGGGACTGCCTATGCAATATGGACTGGGATCGGCTCTGTTGGAAGTGTTTTAGCAGGAATGATCTTCTTTAAAGAACCTAGAAGTTTAAGAACAATCCTATTGATTATGTGTATTATTACAGGGGCTGCAGGTATTAAAATAACTTCTGAACATTAAGATCAAGGTTTTAAATGGCAATATAACCCTTTTTCTCTAATTATTGTGTTTTTTTGGGCAGATTTGTATACCTTAATTTCTATAATCAATTATTTCAAAAAAATGCCCAACTTGATGTGGGCATTTTTATTTAGCTATTTGTTCTTGAGTGGCGTTTTATTTATAACAAATTCCTTAGCAAACTCAGTTAATCCAGCCATATTGGGCTTCTGAAAAGTTCCCATTCTTGAATTATTCATTAAATTTTGAAGTGGTTGGAACCCTTTTTTGTTTCGTTTTCTTACTGACGTCATGTTGTTATTTACCTATGGGTGAATGTTTTAACCTAGGACAATCGTGGAACATAGTATAAATTTGTGGTCCTTATAATCAGGATAAGAAAAAATAAATAACCTTGGTGAGGGGAATGTTTCAAAATGGAAGAACAAAAACAATACCGCAATGATTTGTTGGAATGGTGTAATACCATTTATTCTAATTGGGAAAGTATGAAACCAATGGTTACCAAGCTCTATGATAGGGAGAGTTTAGAGGAATGGGAAGGATCATGCCGTCAATTAAAAGAGAAATTACAGTCAGATTTAAACGTGGACTTCGATGATTATCTGAACGCTAAAAGCCTATATGAACAGTGGGAACAGGTATTCAAAGAAACGAATGCGTATCAAGAAGAGATTGAAATCGTTTCTGATACACGATTGGAATGGGAAGAGGAACAACCATTCCATGAAGGATTAATGGAAAGGGCTGCTTCTCAAGAAGAGATTGAAGTCGGTTCCGATCACCGTTTGGAATGGGAAGAGGAACAACCATTCCATGAAGGATTATTGGAAAGGGTTGCTTATCAAGAGGAGATTGAGGTTGATACAGATAAATATGTGGATTTAGACGAAGAACTACAATACCGTGAAGAATTGTTAGAATGGTGTAATACCATTTATTCTAATTGGGAAAGTATGAAACCAAGGTTTTCAAAACTTTTTGATATAAAAAGTTTAGAGGAATGGGAGTCATCATGCCGCAATTTAAAAGAGAAATTACAGGAAGATTTAATAGCAGATTTCGATGATTATCAGACAGCTAAAAGCCTATATGAACAGTGGGAACAGCTATTCAAAGAATCGCATCCTTATAAAGAGGAAATTGGAGTTTAATCGGCTTAAGATTTAGGTATTTCAAGCGAAAATAAGAAGAAAGGGATAACATCGGAGCGGCTGAAAAGCTGCTCTTTTTTTGTAATAAAAATTCAAATGTGTACATGTCAGCAACATTTGAGTGATGATAAATGTTTTATACAGCACATATATTTATTTATAGATCAAGGAAAGTGAGGTCTCTATATGGTAATGGTGTGTAAAAACCATGTTAAAAAGGCACTAAAAGGTCTTGACGTCCCACATGTAGAAATAAGCAAATTGTATAAAAGTCCCTGTATATTTTGTAAACAGGAAGCTAATATAAATATTTTCTATTCAATTCCTATTTCCAATAAAATTAGAAAAATAAGAAATATCCATAAGCATGTATGAAAATGATTATTATTATCAATACTACAAATATTAGAGGGATAACCATAAAAAGGCTATCCCAACGAAAATTATGCTTCTGGAACAAATGTTTTGCAATCCGTTTCTTCACTAGTGGATGCCTGTTTGCCTTTATGACTGACTACATAAATAGCATCTGCATTGCATTTGTTTCCGTTGCCCCAGTAAGAACAGTTATTTACTTCACAAAGAACATCTTGTGCCATTCGTATCACACCTCCTTTTCCTTATCTTTGACGAATGAACTTTGGATGATACCCTTTGGTGAAAATAACATCAAAATGTCTAATTAGATAACGCTTTTATATATTTTTATAAAGAAAAAAGAGTGACTGAAAAGTCGCTCTTTTTTCTTATTGACATTGATAATCATTTTCAATTATTATTTAAGTGAGATATTGATAATGATTATCAATTATTGTCTGGAATTGATAACTGAATAAAGAAAAACTCTGACTGATTATCATTATGAAAGTAGGTTGTAAAAGTGTTAGTTTGTAAAAAACATGTAACTGAAGCTCTCGAAGCACTTGACGTTCCTCATGTTGTTAAAGTTGATAATTATCATAGCACCTGCTCATTTTGTAAAAAAGAAGCAAATTTAAAAATCTTTTATTCAATTCCTTTCTTTAAAACATTTAGTAAAAAAAATCAAATAATAGTTGGAAATTGAAATGAATTGTGACTTAATTAGTCACTCTTTTTTCTTGTTCAGAATTCGGTTCAGGTGGAATAAGGTTACTCCATTAAGAAATTAACTTTTCATGGAGGCTGTTAATAAAGGAATTTTTCTATTTCAATATAGAAAAAATCCATACACAAAGTCCGATAATATTTGCTATTAAAAAAGAAATAATTAAAACGTTTTTAAATCGATCCATTTTTTCTCCTTATTCTTACAATTTATATTAATACTACTCTATTTTAAACTATTAAATCTGTCATTATAGCATAGATTATGTAATTTTCACTCAATTTTGATTGACAATGATTATCATTTAAGTATAAAATCATAAAGAAAATGATAATCATTATCATTGAGCTTATGGAATATTCTTAATAGATTCATTGGAGGTGATAATAATGAGTACATTAATTAATAAAGTGGTCTTGCAATTATTGGTAACTGTAATGCGTATTCTTTTTGCTGTAGGATGGCTCTTAGCAGGTGTAACGAAGATTAGTGAAAAACACTGGTTTAGTGAACCTGGTATTTTTATTGAAAATTATTTATTAACTGCAGTAGAAAAACCGAATGTTCCAGAATTTTACAAGTATTTTATTGAACATGTAGCTTTAGATCATGTTATGTTCTTCAATTATACAATTCCTATTGTGCAAATTATTTTGGGAATATGTTTGATCGTTGGATTTATGATTATTCCTTCTGTTTTTATTTGTCTTTTTATGCATGTGAATTTTATTCTTTCAGGAAATATGAATTTAATAAGTCTGACCCTTTATACAAGCGCATTTGCAATTATATTTTTTATACAACGTAGTTATGTTTTCAGTGTAGACCGGTATTTTGGAATAGATCAAAAGCTTTCTTTTAAAAACAAAAAGGTAGAAGAGCCTGTTATACCAAAAAGGCTTATTAAGAATATTTCTTAATTAATAAGTATTTTTTTATAGATTAGTTAAAAAAATAGTCGTATATTAGCTATTAATCAATTTATTTCTTATTTTTTTATGATGATAGATAAAATTATTATGTTGAAGGGATATTATTATGAAAAACAAGCCATGGAAAGTGATGTCGTCTATCGCACTTGCATCCACTTTAGTACTAATTGCTGGATGTACGAGCGAAAAGAAAGTTGCAAAAGAAGAAAAAACATCAGAGCAAGAGCAACAAGTAAGTAAGAAAGTGACAAACGCTTCTGTAACAGTACCTGTGACAGATTATACGTTTGATACAGCAGGTAACATGTTCGCCTATGCAGAATTTGAACTTTCAGGAGAACCCTTAGTAGAGGGACTAGGACTTGATTTGGATGTTCTTGATCCAAAAAAATTAGATTCGCCCACAAAGTTTGATTATACAGCAGGAATTGAATCGTATGAATATTCAGAGGAAGCAATGTATGAAGTTGTAGAAAAATCAGGGTTGGGGCTACATTTAATTAATGGTCCGGTTGTCAAGGAATTAGCTAAAAAGCAGGGGAAAGAATCACAAGAATTATTAGCAGAGCGTTTCTATAAATTAGCTGATGCAGTTGGCTATCCTCGTGAAGAGATTCATAGGAATATGTTTCCAACCTTTATTGAATATGCAAAAGGTGACCCTCATTATATTCAAGAAGTAGATACTTCTAACTATGCTTCAGGGGAAGAAAATACATACGTTCCTCAATATCAAGTTAACTTTAAGTCGCTTCGATGGGATCGTAATAAAATGGATAAAGTATTAAATCCAGCAGCATATGGGGGGGCATTCTTAAAACAAGCTCTATGGGCTGGAGATTTTATGGGTGGGTTTCATACTGTAGACGGTGATGAAGAATTGGAAGGTGAAACACCTACTGATGATCATGATGAAAACGTTGCTATTGGTGTCAGCTCAGCAGATGGTATGCAGGGAGCCATCCTAGTAGAGGAAATTTGGAACAAATTAAATTACGTTCGTAATCACTTATTTTACAAGGAAAATGATAAGAAATTACTTCCTGCAAGTGTTGGAAGTCAGTATGATCCATCAAAAGGCTATGTTTATTTACCTCATACAATCCAAGTAAAAGAAGACGGAAATACAGACGTCCCTAATGCCGAGTCACTAGAAGTAACAGATGCGCGCAGTATTTTAACAGATCAATGGTTAATGCTTTGGCCTTCATCTGAATTCTTCGGCACGACAGATCAGCGTCCAGAAAATAAAAATGTCGCGCCATCATTCCGAGCACTTTTTGACAGTGATCCTTATCCTGCTGCACCTAAAGTAAATCTTGATAACAATGCAGGAAACGATGTGACTGTAAACGATCCATACTCTGTTAACCGTGACGTACTGCTTCATGTGTTTAAAAATATTGACGCCATGCACTTTAATGAAAAAGAAGGTGCATTTGTAGCTGAAAATAATGGTAAAGAGCAAGGAAATTATGTAGATACGTTTAATGCAGGCTATACAATGGAATCACTTCGTATTTTCCAGCGTGCAATTGATGGTCTTCCAGTTGGATATGCAAATGCAGAAGACGCTGAAGGATTAAATACAGCTGAAGGTAAACGTGCAATTGAATTAATGACAAAACAAGCTGATTTTATCATTGATAAACTGATGACAGATTCAGGCTTAGTTGCAAAAGGCTATACATTCGGTAAAGGTGCAGATAAGGAAACACCATTAAATGCACAACTTGGGGCCGTTCGCGGCTTAACAGCAGCATATCTTGCAACAAAGGATGAAAAATATCGTAATGCTGCTCGTACCGTTTATCAAGCAATGGATGAAATGCTTTGGGATAATAAGGCAAAAGCCTATGAAACTGTGAAAGGCGAAATGAAATATGATGCCTATACTGCAGGTGGAGTATCTGCTGTCTTACGTGTCGCGATTAATAACTTAAGCAATATGGAAGGCGATAAAGAACAGCCAAAAGCATTAGAAGTGGAAACCATTATTTCGCGATATGTTGATTTTTATGAAACTGTCATAGATGGTCCAGATCTTAAACAAGGAATGCAAGCAAGTGAATTCTGGGATACAGGTGATTTTTACATTGATGGTGATAAGTCTGGAAACACAGATGGAGATCAAGTTCCACAAACTCAAGCTGGTCATGGTAAATACGGCATTGCACCTGTTCTTGTACCTGTTGAAGTAAAAAAATAAAGATAAAGAGGGTAGGTAATCGTGAGGAAAATTGCCCTTTTCTGGCTAACGCTCCTATTGATGGGGGCGTTAGTTGGTTGTAAGGAAGGAATACAAGCAGTAAACGAGAAAGAGCCAGGAGTTGTTCGGGACTATGCTGTTAACAGCAACAATATTGTTATGAATAAGGCTGGTAATACCATTTATATAGCCAATATTGATGTAAATACAGTTACCATTGTTGACAGTCAAACAAAAAAGGTGACAGCTGAAATACCAGTCGGAAAATCCCCTGTGCAGCTTACCCTTTCACCTGATGAAAGTAAATTGTATGTCTCCTGTAGGTATGACAATAAAATTGACATCATATCTATTGAAAAAGAAAAAGTGGTCGATTCTCTTGATGTCGGAATTGAACCATATGGTGTTGTAACAAATCAGGACGGTAACAAGCTGTATGTTGCAAACTATCGATCTAGTACAATATCAGTAATCGATCTAACGAATAAAAAAGTTGAGTCTGAGATTAAAGTCGGCGATCGACCTAGAACATTAGCGATTACGGCAGATGGGCATAAGTTATATGTTCCGCATTATTTAGATGCGAAAATTAGTGTGATTAATACCGAAACTGAAAAAATAAGTAAAGTATTTTCCCTTGCCGATTCACCAGATAATAACGATCGCAAAAAAAGCCAAGGGATTCCAAATACATTAGAACAATTTGTGATAGATCCCGATGGAAAAAAAGCTTGGATTCCTCACTTGTTAACAAATGTTGATACACCAGTTCACTTTCAAGAAACGATTTTCCCAGCCATCTCTGTCATTGATTTAACGACTGATGAAGAGTTGGTTGATGAACGGAAAGAATTGTTCGAAGAAATAAATATCACAGATAAAAAAAATGACACAATCATTACCTCAAATCCAAATGATGTCGTCTTTCATCCAAACGGTAACAAAGCATATGTTGTCATGTCTGGAAGTGAAGATCTCGTTGTGTTTGATTTAAAACGTGGTGGCAATGCAACGCAGATTCTAAGAAGAATTGAAGGAAATAATCCAAGAGGTGCCGTGATTTCACCGGATGGCAAAACCGTTTATGTTAACAACGCTATGAGTCATGATCTTGCTGAGATTTCTACAGGTGGAAACAGTCCATACGCTCGTGCAAAAATGAAAGGTGAAAATCTTGAGTTGATAGCAAAAGATCCTCTGTCCCCACTAGTAAGAGAAGGGAAAACGATTTTTTATAGTGCCAATAGCGATGAGTTTGCGACAGGAATTACAGGGAATAATTGGATGAGTTGTATTTCTTGTCATGCTGATGGTGAAACAAATGGACTAACTTTAATGACTCCAAAAGGACCAAGAGAAGTTCCAAGCAATGTTTTAACGACAAAAACCGGATTATTTATGTGGGATGGCAGTCGTGATGATTTTACGGATTATATATTGACTGTGCAGGGTGAAATGGGTGGCATGATGGAATTTGATCCGGGAAAACCACTCCCTAATGATGTCGAGCATATGTATGATGCGATGTTTGCCTATCTCGATGATCCTGATTCACTCCCAGTCCCAAAAAGTCCTTATCGTAATAAGGATGGAAGCTTAACCTCTACAGCAGAGGATGGAAGAAAATTGTTTGAGGGGAAAGCAGGATGTATGTCATGTCATGCAGGGGCTCAATTTACAGATAGCGTAAAGGCTATTGATGAAAACGGTCATTTGACAACTAGCAATACTAATTATTTGCATGATATCGGTACTACTAATCCGATAGATAAACCATCTAAAGGTAATGCTAGACAAGGTTTTACAAACCCAAGAGATACTCTTCATTTTGATGTTCCAACATTAAGAGGGGTATGGGCAAGTGCACCTTATTTTCATGATGGCAGTGCCAATACGATTGAAGAGGTTATTAAGCGTATTCGATATAAAGGAAAGCCTGAGTTTACAGACGGTGAAATTTTAAAAATAGCCGAATATGTACGTTCTATAGAATAGTGGGTAATCAAAAAATAGACAAGGAGCTACCTTTAAATCATGTAAAATTTACAAGAAAGCACCGTGTAAACGGTGCTTCATTACCCTTTTGAAAGGTTAGGAATTATATCTGCCCTGGATAAAATGCCTCGTTGATTTCCCAAGACTCAACGATCTTGCGGGCTACGGTAGGTTCATATCCCATACCCATAAGGTACGTTATAGCAGCAACCTCTCGTAAGGCATGAGGAAAAGAAGTGTGCTGGGCTTCGTGTAATCCATACTGAACAAGAGGTTCAATGTTTCTTAATACTGTGTGTTTATAATGGTGTGGGCTATACTGCTGCTGTTGACTAATGTGATAAGGATTGTATTGGTAAGGGTTATACAAAATACAGTCATCTCCCTAGATGAAAAATTTGTAAAGTCATCATTAGTCTATGTGTGTTGTATCATGGGTGAAACGGATACTGGAAAATTAAAAGAGAAATGAGTTGGAGTGGTACCCTTATTAAGCTTACGGGTACCTCAGTTAAAGAAGCTAAAAAAAGCCCATTCCTTAACCATCAGGAAATCGGCTTTTTAATGGGGTGAAACTTTCCCTAGGAGCTAGGGCTAGTTGTACCACTATATTTATGTGAATGAGGATGGTCTCCGTTCACTGTCGTTACTCCGTGAAAATTATGATAATGTCCAACTCCACCAGGTAAGGGAATAGCAGGACCCGTTGTGCCTCGGATTTCATGTTTATGGCCATCATTTAACGAAGTCACGGTAAAGTATTTATGAGTATGTTTTACACCAGTAGGGGCAGGTTCCGTAGTACCTGAATATCTATGGTCATGCCCTCCCATAAATGAGGTCACTCCTGAAAAATGATGTCTATGAATAGGAGTGCCGTTCCAAGACGTAAGATATAATATGTGAGAATGCTCAGAATCCATATTTGAATCACTTGAATGAAGGATAAACCCAGTAACCGGAATTTCCATATCTTTTCCCCCTTTTCTAAATCGCTCTTACAATTTATGAAAAATCTAAATCATTCATGTCCTTTTTTTAAATAAACATAAGGAGAAAGAACCCAGAGTAGGCTTCCTTTCCATTTAAATGGACTTGACTAGGGTTTTTATTAAAAAGGGCAACTTATTGGTTTAGGTATTGAGAAAAGAGAAAGACAATAACCTGATCCAGGCTGAACGCCTGGATTTTTAGTTTTTTAGGAGGTTTGGGGCAGGAAAATGACAAGTGGCCGATAAAATCGAAAAGCGGCTGATAAAATGAAAAAGTGGCCGATAAATTGTTCGAAGTGGCCGATAAATTGTTCTTAGGTTAAATCCGATGGCAGGGGTTTTATTTTCGTTGTTTCTATACTTGCTAGAATAGAAATCTAGTATCTTAACCTAAAATTTTCATCCCAGCATGATTAAAAAAGGTAACTAAAAAGCCCGCCACGGTCCGAGATCCAGTCCAAAAAATAAAAGGTTCTCCATAAGCGGCAAACACAATGACCTAAGCCAGGAAAAACCCCTGGCTTTTTAGCTTTCTTGTTAGTAGTTGAACAAAGGGGGAAGGTTATAATAAATCGCACTCGGATTTAATGATCCATTTCAGTAGATACTATCTAGGAAGTTTTTCTAGTCAAAAAATAAAAAACGGTATATAATCATATTAATATTTGTACCTATAAATAAAATTCATAGTAATAAATATAATGAGTTGGTATAAAAATGGAGGGGTTATAAATGAAGTTTCCACATGATTTTTTATTCGGCGCGGCTTCTGCTTCTTATCAAGTAGAAGGAGCGTGGAATGAAGACGGTAAAGGGGTAACCAATTGGGATGTATTTTCAAAGATTCCGGGGAAAACGTATGAGGGCACCAACGGAGACGTAGCGATCGACCATTATCATCGCTACAAAGAAGATATTCAACTGATGGCCGAGATGGGACTGGAATCGTACCGGTTTTCGATTTCATGGGCACGGATTTTGCCAACGGGAGACGGTGAAGTCAATGAAAAGGGCCTGGAGTTTTATAACAATGTCATCAATGAATGTTTAAAGTACGGAATTGTGCCATTTGTAACGCTCTATCATTGGGATTTGCCGCTGACGCTGGAAGAAGTCGGGGGATGGACGAGTAAACGAACAGCGGAAGCCTTCGTCAAGTATGCGGAAATTTGTTTTCGGTCCTTCGGCGACCGCGTCAAACATTGGATTACCTTTAATGAAACGGTGATGTTTACTGGCTTAGGCTATTTAAAAGGGGCGCATCCGCCTGGGATTCAAAACGATGAGAATAAATACTTTCAAGCCACACATTACGTGTTTTATGCCCATGCAAAAGCCGTCGAAGTCTATAAGGGGCTGAATCATTACGGCGAGATTGGGATTACCCATGTATTCTTACCCGCTTACAGCGTAGATGATCAAGAGGAGAATGTCCTAGCGGCCCGGCATGCCACTGAATATGAAACGTTTTGGTATTATGACCCGATTTTAAAAGGCGAATATCCGTCTTACGTGGTCGAGCAATTACAGGAAAAAGGCTGGACGCCAAATTGGACAGAAGAAGAGCTGGATACCTTAAAAAGAAATGCCGGAAAAAATGACTTTATCGGACTGAATTATTACCAGCCGATTCGCGTTGAAAAAAATCACGAAGCCGTTTCAACCATGGAACATTCACGAGAAACTTCGACGCTGACTCCAGGCAACCCGTCGTTTGATGGCTTTTATCGGACCGTGAAAATGGAGGATAAAACCTATACAAAATGGGGATGGGAGATATCACCGCAAGGATTTTTAGACGGCCTCCATATGCTAAAAGAGCGATATGGTGATATCAAAATGTATGTAACCGAAAACGGACTCGGTGATGAGGATCCGATCATTGAGGGCGAAATCGTCGATGTGCCTCGGATTAAATATATTGAGGCGCATTTAAAAGTGATTAAGCGTGCCATCCAAGAAGGCATAAATTTAAAAGGGTATTACGCCTGGTCTGTCATTGATCTCCTCAGCTGGTTAAACGGCTATAAAAAGCAATACGGATTCATATACGTCGATCACAAGAATCACTTAAATCGAAAGAAAAAGCTGTCGTTTCATTGGTACAAGCATATCATTGAGACGAGAGGAGAAGAGCTGTAAGTAAAAAAGAAAGCCTCTTGATATGAATCAGGAGGCTTGATGTATAATAAAGTCATTAAATAATGGAACGAAACATTAGGGAGAATATATGGCTGTAAAATATAAAGAAATAGCGGATCAATTAGAACGGGACATTCAGGATGGGAAATTCGATCAAACGAAAAAGCTGCCGACCGAAGATGAACTGATAAATAAATTTGAAGTGAGCCGTAATACGATTCGGAAAGCCATTAATCAGCTCGTCAATCGCGGCCACATCTATCAGGTGCAGGGCAGCGGCATGTTTTTACGGGAAAAATCCGAAACCGATACGATCAATTTAGGCAGTCTTAGAGGCTTAACAAAAGATTTGACTTCAAAGAACATTGAAACGAAAATTCTAGATTTACACGTGCTAGAAGCCGATGAAGAAAAAGCAAAACAATTGCGTAGTGAAGTTGGAACCAAGCTTTATTATATCAAGCGGCTCCGCATCGTAGATCAAGAACCCTTCTCGATTGAAATCAGTTATTTTAATAAGGACATTGTCCCATACTTAAACGAAGAGATCGCCTCAAGTTCTATTTATAGTTACCTGATCGACGACTTAAAATTATCGATTGGTTTTGCGGACAAAGTTATCAACTGCGAAAAAATCGATGAAGCCAGTGCGGGATTGCTCCTGGTCAATCCGCTCGATCCAGCATTGATTATTGAAAACACCGTTTGTTTAACGAACGGAACCATCTTTGAATTATCTCAATCCATCTTTCATTATCAAAAAGCAAAGATCTTAAATCGCATCAATTTTAAATAAAAAGCTCTGTTATACTTGGCTGTTGATTTCCACTCCAGGCGCTTCGCTTTCCGCGGGCAGGGGAGCCTCCTCGTCGCTGCGCTTCTGCGGGGTCTCCCCTGCCCCGTCCTCCCGCAGGAGTCTTCGCGCCTTCCGCTTCAATCAACATGTGCCAAAATCAACAATGAGCTTTAACGTAACCAAATGAAAATCGGTTAAGACGCCTTAGTTTAACCGTTTTTTTAATTGTGCACATGTGCTTTTCGCCGATAAACATAATGAAAGGAAGAGCCCATACTAGGCTCTTCCTTCCGATCGATCATTTGAAAATGACGATTTCATTCTCAAATGAACATGTTCAGATTGTCCCTAAAACTAAAATGTGGAAAGAACGATAATTAATAGAATGAACAATACAACGATTAAAACAAATGTGCTGCCGCCGCCATAACCTCCACCGCTATAACCACCGTCGTAGCCGTAACCGCCACCGCAAAATCCCATATCTTTTCACCACCTATTTCGTTTGTGGATGGTTAATTACCATCTTACCATTAGTATATTTTTTACAAGAGAACGTGATTGGACATGCACCGCTTTTTTGAAGAAATCCGCGATCGTACCGTAATTTTTCTAAACCGATAAAAACAAGAAGTAGCGTATGCATTATGACATACGCTACTTCCAGAGGTGACTCTATGTCTGTGCTTGGCGGCGGAGAGATTCCTGTCTCTCCCTAATAAGCTATGCAAAAAGAATAAAGAGGACTGGACAAGCGTTTAGAAAGATAAGAAAAGTTTTTTCGAAAATGAATATTCATTTAATATGGAGGAGACTAAAAAAAACCGAAAAAGAAAGAACCTATAATAGGCTCTTCCTTTCATTGTGTTTATTCATAGATATCAGTCGATTTTTAGAATATGCGACGTCTTCTGGAAAAAATAGCAAAGATTATAAAGAAGGGGATAAATCTTCTTCTTCTAAAGCCATCCCGGATAAACACGCCTCTTCTTCGACCATCAAACCCATCCATGAACCCACGGTGAACTCTACCAAAACGATCTCTAATTTCAATAGGTTGACCCATGAATCTCATCATTGAATTAGGCAATTCTCTTCCTCCTTTCTCTTGCAGGTTGCTCAGAATACGAGGTATTCTGTTGATTTAAGTTTGGAAAAAGGACAGATTATTTCAACCTGTCCTTTGCTCCTTCAAAAAGCGACATGTCACTTTTTTAAATTAGTAGCCTCCCATAAAGGAAGTACCTACAATGATTAACAAGATGAAAAGTACAACGACTAACGCAGTTGAACTTCTTCTATGTCCATCACTCATGTTTCTCACCCCATTTTGAAAATGATGATTTAAATCAAAAATGAAACACGTTCAGATTGTCCCTAAAACTAGAATGTTGAAAGAACGATAATTAATAGAATGAACAATACAACGATTAAAACAAATGTGCTGCCACCGCCATAACCACCGCCGTAACCACCATCGTAACCGCCAGATCCATAGCCCATATCTTCTTCACCACCTTTCGTTTTTGAGGGGGTAATTTCCATCCCTACCATTAATATATTTATTTCAAAGAAACATGATTGGACAAGTTCCCGTTTGTTATAAAAATCCGCAATCGTACAGAAATTTTGATCAACCAGTAAAAAAAAATAAAAAGAAGCGAATGCTGGTATCATCCGCTCCTTTTAGGAGGTAATAATATGTCTGTTCTTTACGGCGGATGAGAGATTCCTGTCTCTCCCTAATAAGCTATGCAAAAAGAATAAAGAGGACTGGACAAGCGCTGAAAAAGGGTTGGAATTTTTAAAAAATAATTAAAATGCCTGCTTTTTTATTTTTTTGTCCAAGTATCCACACTTTGATACGAAACCAATCATAGTTTATCTAAGAGAGGATAAAAGCGAGGTGGAAGAAGTTAGTGGACGGGGATCATCATCATCAAAAACAAAAGCCGACGAGAGAAAAGGACCTTATTTCAAGATTCATATTTGGCAATCGTAAATCGAGAGAAACACACAAAGAAAACGAAAATCATGCACAAGAAAGTCCGGAAACAAACGAACAATTATCTACCGATACCAGATCAAATCGTCACGATGATTGGTTTTTTGGACGTAGAAAAAAGGAACCTACAACAGCTCATAAAAACAGGCAGCATCAGACGCAAACCACCCAGAGTAAAATAGAAAACTTTATGAACAATGTTGATATTGACTTACTTATGCAAACCTATGACACCCTATTAGAGACAACCAAACAATATAAACCATTACTTAAAGAGATCACTCCCTTTTTCAGTAAGATCGGTAAAAAATTTAAAAAGTAGCTTTTTAGTGCCATGGCTAAAAACATAGAAAATACCTACATTTGAAGTGTAGGTATTTTCTATTGAGCACCCTTATAATATACAGTTATTTATTAATGGGATTAAAGCTCTAATCCTTTCAAAACAAATTGGACCAGTTCCCGTTTGTTCGAAAAATCCGCCATCGTCCCCAAATTTTTTTCATTTGATTCGATAGGGAGTCCCATATTCGGGTGAATGAATTTCCAGATATTATCTAATTGTACAAAACACCTAGATTTTCGTACAAAACCCATAGATTTTTGTACAAAACCCGTTAAAAATTGCACAAAACCATGTTGAATTTGCACAAAACTTCTTGAAAAGGAGTGAAATGCCCGCAATGCCGGTGCTTGCGGACAAAACTCTTCAAGATACCTGATGAAATGCACTCATAACTGGATTTAAGTCTATTTTTTAAAAATGAACTCGATCTACGTTTTCTATACCTCGAGTGCGGTTGCGACCTGTCCTTGGCTCCGAGAAGAATTCCAGACTTAGAAAACCTAAACTCCGCAATTGACTAGATTACATGTATCAATCCTTGATAGTGCTAAGGAAATCTCGCGATTTCCTCCAAAACAAAAACCACCCTTTCCTAAAAAGTGATTAAAAAACTATTTTAGGAACAAGAGCAAAGAATGGTTAACTGCTCGTTTTATATGTGAATGACGAAAAGTAGCTATATAGCTTAGCACCTTTAGCCGCCAGATGCATCCGGTTGACTCTGTAGGTTGTTATTCATTAAAAATTCATATCCAAGTCACACCATATCATGTATCCTAAAAAGGAAGAAAGTTACAATTCGTTATTGTTGCATTATTCCTCTGTAGGAATTGACTTGGAAAATCCTAACTTCTGTTATAAACATCGCAAATGGGAAATTATCACCTTTGAAATAGTCCACCTACTGCTCACAGTGGTTCCACTGAACATGGTGATAAGACCATCAATTAAAATGTAACGCTGCCTAGTGAAGTGCAAAAAAGGAGTAGAGTGTAATTATGAACAAAGATGAGCGACAAGCGAGGTTAAAGGAATTATTAAAGGTTCAAAAGCAGAAAGAAATGCTGGAACACGCAAAGTTACAAGAAAAAACTGTAAGAGAGGCATTCGAGGAGGCATTTGGGGATGAAATAGAATATGAAATTCTAGATACAAACGAAACTAGATTAATCCTAGAGGACATGGGTGAAACCTTTCCCATCGCTTTTTGGAATAGAATTGACTGGGCCGACAGTTCAGTTAATCGAATGGAAATAAATGAAAAAGACATTAGCCGCATTCCTTTACTTCTAAAAGAAAAAGGCTTTAATTCCTCCAGCCCGATATATGTTTTTTGGGGTTATGATGATTATCCATGTGTAAAAACGAGATTAACAACGGAGTTATTGATCAAATTTGATGAAATTATTTGGCTGGGAAGCGACATGTATTATTATTGCCCTGTCCAAAAATATATAATTGAGTTTTTCCATGATGATTCCATTAATTTAGGCTGGATAACAAATAGAAATGATTAAACCGGGAAGAGGGAAAATAAAGTCCGAACCCGAGAATAGTATATGTGGATAAAAAAAAGACCACCTAAGAAGGATGGTCTTAAACGCGTTTTGTTCCAACATATCTTGGATGCCAATATGGGTTGTTTGTGCTTGTAATCATGACTCCTTTTGAAGAAGAAGACATAATCATTTTACCATTACCGATATACATGGCAACATGTGTCGGCCGACTTGCCTTGGTTGGAGCAAAGAACATTAAATCTCCTGGTTGTATATAATTATGGATACGATATCCGTTTCCATAGAACATTTGAGCCGCTGTACGGTTTAGCGTTCTTCCAGCTTTTGCATATGAATATTTAACAAGACCTGAACAATCAAAGCCATATGGTGACATTCCGCCCCAACGATAAGGTACTCCTAATTTAGACTTTGCAACCGCAACTGCCTTTGTATTATAATATGCTGCTTCCGCTTTATCACCCATGTTAGCAAACAAAGAGCCACAAGAAACGATAATGACAAATGCTACGATGAATTTCTTTAGCATGATTGTTACCTCCTAGTGTGATTTGATAGCTTTACTATACTAGGAAGGTGTAACAGTGGCATCACAGCCAAATTACAATTTCATTACAAAATTATATTGATATAATTTTATTTCATATGTAAAATTCAACCCCAAACAACTTAAGCTCCTCCGGATCATGAGCGAGCACAATCATCTCTTCAAACTTCATTCCGACCTTTCTAGCAGTATGATGACAGAGACAAACATAGGGATCAAGATTTCTTATTTTGCTGCAGTTGCGAAATTTCCCATTGAAATGGAGAGTCGATTCCAACTATTAATTTGATTGATCAAAATAACGAGATCTACATAGTCTTTTTCACTAAAATGTATACGCACTCGATTATAAAGATCATCAGGTACACGCTTAGTTGGAACTAATGTCACATGTTCAGTTAATTCTAATGCCACTTTTTCAGCATCTGTGTAGAAATCGCATTCTTCCCATGCGCTGACGCAGTATAAACGCTGTTCCGTTTCACCCATTTTTCGAGCGTCAGAGGTATGCATATTAAGACAAAAAGCACAGCCATTAATTTGAGAAGCACGGATTTTAATTAGTTCACGGAGTTTACGGTCTATTCCAGTAGATTTAGTATACTTCTCCATTTCCATCATAATGTTAAGTGCTTCGGGTGCTACTTCAAGATAATTAATGCGTTGTTCCATTTCCATTCCTCCTAAAATATAGTGAACTTTTATAGTATCCCAAAACAGGAACATACATTCCCATGATATGCTTCAATCCGAATAAAAACAAGTAAGAAATCTGATAAGCGAAAGAACAAAAGCTTTTATAAAAATGAACTCGATCTTCGGTCCCTAATCCTCGTTCATAGTTGCGACCCATCCTTGGCTCCGTGATGAATCCCAGGCTCAGGAAACGTAGACACCGTAATCGAAGCGGTCTCATGTATCAATCTTTGATACTGCTATGGAAATTTCACGCTTTCCTCAAAAACAAAAACCGCCCTTTCGTAAAAAGGCGGTTAAATAACAGGTCTTATATGTGGGAATGACAAAATTAGTTTAGCATCTTTCGGTACCGTTGCACCCGGTTGTCTTTGTAGAATAGCTTGTAGAACAAGGAGTCTGATTCCCACAAACGTATTTTTGGGGGTAAACTGTAACCAGAAGTCTGGTGTCAGGTACCAGTTTGGTATTCCCTGAAGCTACCTCTATTTAAAATCAACACCAAACAACTTAAGCTCCTCCGGATCATGAGCGAGCACAATCATCTCTTCAAACTTCATTCCGACCTTTTCAAGCAGTCTCGATGACCCATCATTGTCCTCAGAGGTGATCGCCACAATCCGCTTCAGACCGAGTTGTTCCCTTCCATAGACAAGCGTGGAAGAAGCTGCCTCAAAACCATAACCTTTCGTTTGAAACCTTGATAAAAAGGCAAAACCAAGATCTACATCCTCTAAAGTATCTCGTTTAATCAATCCGCAAATCCCAATCGGGGTCCTCACCGCATCTTTTAGCTCCGTCATATAAAGACCAAAGCCCAGCCGCGAGTACATCTCCATCGGTCCCGTTACAATGTAGTTCCTAGCATCCTCTAACGTCCGCACCCCTCGATCACCGATGAACCGTATCCAAGAAGGATCATTCAAAAGCTCGAGAATAAACGCGGCATCATCTGGTGTTAACCAGCGAAGGATCAACCGCTCCGTTTCAATCACTTTCAACTAAAATACACCTCATTTTATAGTTATTGATGAAAAAATCATAACTAAGTCAAACTATATCATGTATCCTGAAAAGGAAGATGCTATATCAACTACCATATCCTAGCACTATCTTAAATGATGAATAATCACAGAGCAAATTAGAGAGGAGAGCACAATGAAGACTAATTTTATAAAATTAACTGAACCTACCTCAAACATCGTTGAGGTGTTTAACCGTTGGGAAAACGACCCAGCATTAATTCCGTTGACTCGCCCGAACCAAAACCAATCGGAAATGGAACGTCGTGAAGAAATGTCCTTGGAGGACTTAACAAAACGCATAGAAGAACATCACATCTATCTTATCTATCTAAATGACCAGTTAATCGGTGAAATGAACTATGTTGTCGATCCGAACTATCTCTACAAAAAAGAGCCTGGGACCGCCTGGATTGGGATCACGATTGGTGAGTCCATTGGCCGAGGCAAAGGGATTGGTTATCTAGCGATTCAATATATGGAGGAAAAGATTAAGAAGCAGGGGCTGAAGCGGATTGAATTAGGCGTGTTTGAATTTAACAAACAAGCACAGAAACTCTATCAGAAGCTGGGCTACAAAGAAATCGGCCGGATCGAAAAATTTACATATTGGCAAGGTAAAATGTGGACGGATATTCGAATGGAGAAGTATCTATGATATGGAAGTAGTTGAAAGTAGATTTCTAACCAATAATTCACATTAAATAGCATTTGAATTTGCTTTTATGTTAACAATAAATTAGCACAAAATACGCTTGGGATTTCCAAACGCTTTTTGTCAGCTATTTATTCGTTGAAAATCCTATTATTTGCAGAATAAATCTCATGGTAAAAAACCACTATAAAATTAGCCGCTAAAATTTATGTTTAAGGAAGCAAACGATCCTACATACGTTACTTCAAATGGTGGCTTATTTGAAACATCAAGGGAAATCTACGCATGATGACAAAGGAGGAAATACGATGACAAACCGAAATAACAATCGAAATCAGCCCCATACTGGAAGTAATAAGGCAGATACAGAATTTGGAGGCGAGCTGATACAAAGTAAAAAAGCTAGGAAACAAGCCGCAAGAGATAGTAAAAAATAGGTAAGCGCGTAATGGATAACCATCGTCTAAGGAATGGTTATCCATTTTATTCTGTCTTGATCCTTTTTACTTCCTGCGTTATCGACATCCCCCGGCTAACGGAGAATAGGCATGAACACCAATCCCGATCGAAGCATCTAGCGTGAAACAGCTGCAGAGAGTCCACAACGGTTAGGGCGAACGAGACGGCCAATACGGACAGGAAATTTTTTGAAAATGAACTCGATCTTCGTTCCTATACCTCACGCACGGATGCGACCGATCCTTGGCTTCGAGATGAATTCCAGACTCAGAAAACCTCGAAACCGCCATCGAATCGTTTGCGTGTATCGATCCTTGATACTGCTAAGGAAATCTCCCGATTTCCTCCAAAACAAAAACCGCCTTTCGTAAAAAGGCGGTTAAAAAACAGGTCGTATATGTGTGGATTACAAAAATTATCAATTAGCTTAGCACCTTTCGTCACCAGTTGCCCCAGTTGTTTTTGTAGGTTAGCTTGTGGAACAACTTGTGAATCAAGATTGTTCGGGGCGTGACAGGCACAACTTACTATTTTTCTTGTGCAATTTCTTTTCGATTAGGTGCAAGAGGTGGTTGTTCGAGCCATTTATTTTGGACCATAATATTAAACCATTTCTTCGTTACCATAAGATTTTTTAGAATCGTTGTCTCATATGCAGCGACAAGGTCTGTTCGCATGGCAGATGCTAATCCTGTTCCGTGATAGTTTTGGGCTGCTTGAAACAAGAAACCGATATGATACAACATTAACTTATCGGAAAAAGGAGAGTCGGTTGAATCCGTTACTTCTGTTTCCCATGACTTCGGAACGGGTAAATTATCCGTTTGCATAATTTTTGAAAAAGTTTTTATTTGTTGGTCCGCAACTTTTTCGGCTTCCTCTAAAAATTTCCTTACTTCTTTTGTTTGTGCGACTTGACTGAATGCGATGGAAAGAGTTTTTGCCATAATACTCTTTTTAAGATTAAAAGAAATACTAATGATTTCTGTCGCTGATAACGTTCGACCCTTTCCGAAAAATCCATCCATGAAATCGTTGCTGGACACATATTCAGGGTTTTTAGCTGGATAAAATAAAGGGTCTCGCTGAAAACTTCCTTTCTCTAGCAATAACTCAATCGTTTGATGATACATTCTTTTCCCGTCATTATCACAAGCGTCATAAAAATACCGTAAATCCTTTCTTACAGAGACACCTAATGAAGTGGAGTGTCCGAGCAAACCATGTAATGTCATGATATGTAAATAGTTAAGGCAAAATATATCTGTGAACAACCGCTGTTTCCCTTTAAAGAGATCAGATTCAGTAAATCCAACCGGAACTGGAAATCCCTCGTTTTCTAAAAAGGTAACCATTTGATTCTTTTGCTTTGCGAAAGTCTCGATTGCATCCTCAAAAATGGCTTTGATTGCCGCGTCCTCAATAATAGTCACCATATATCTATTGATCGTATCAACGGCTGTTCCATTGACATACTCTCCCCATAAAGTCCCTATTTCGGAAGATGTGAGTTTTAGATTATCCTTTTCCATGCTGTCACCTCTTGGATATTATTTACCAATTCAGCAAAAGTATGAACTATTCTTGGATTTATACTTACTTTTTTTTTGAAACTTTGGGCATTATTTTTATATATATTATGGAATAAATTTCATGCCTCCAAAACAAAAACCGCCCTTCATAAAAAGGCGGTTAAAAAACTAGAACGTGGCTTTAGGGTTTGGCCCAAATTGGTTGTCATCGGCTTGGCTATCCGTACACATAAAGACAATTAAGACAATCGCACCGATAATAGGAATCAGAGCAATTAATATCCACGCGCCGCTTCTGCCGGTATCATGCAGTCTGCGGAAGGTTACAGCTAATCCTGGTAACAGGACTGCCAAGGAATAAAGCCCATGTAAAAATGGGTCTGTTCCTAAGACTCGGTCTAACACGGTTAGGACAATCATTGCAATAGCATTGAATAGATAAAACATCCAGTATTCTTTCCGTCGTGCTCGTCCTGAAAAGCCTACATACTGCTTTAATACTTTCAAATACCATTCCATTAATGAGCCCCCTTAGTTGATCATGATATGATTAACAAATATTTACTATTGCTTTATTAGTTTAGTATTAATTGAGAATCTTAAGAACTAAAAAAACGGACTAAATGTAAAATTGTTAATAAAATCTTTTGAAGCTCTCGAAGTGGGCTTGGTAATACGGGCTTTGCATATTGGAAATCATCACACCTGAATCATTAGCATGGATGAATTGGTTGTTGCCGAGGTAAATTCCCAGATGGGAAATCCCTTTTTTATATGTATTTTCGAAAAAGACAATGTCGCCCGCTTTTGGCGTATTAACATAATAAGTGCGGTCATAGAAGCCTGAAGCAGAATAACGGCCAATATCCATCCCTGCTTGCTTGGCAGCATAATAAACAAACCCGCTGCAGTCAAAGCCAGCCGGAGTACTGCCGCCCCAAACATAAGGAATACCGATTAGTTTCTTGGCACTCGCGATCATCTTCGGCGCGAAATCTGAGTCAACCGTTAGTTCCGTCTTCGGCCCAGTCAGAGTCGCAGTTGCAGTCGCAGGAACCTTCAGCTTTTGGCCGACATAAAGTCGATCAGAGCTTAGTTTGTTGAGCGCCTTTAATTCCTTGACGGTAAGCTGATAGTCCCCAGCGATTCCCCCAAGCGTATCCCCGCTTTTAACGATATAATCCGTCACTTCCGTCTGTACAACAGGTGGTGGAGTAGCCGGTGCCTTCGGCGGTGTGGTTGTCACTGGCGGCTTCGGTGTTGCAGGTTTCACAGGTGTCACAGGTTTTGCAGGAGCAGCAGGTGCCTTCTGCGCTGGAACCTTAATCTTTTGGCCTACATAAATCATGTCGGATTTTAGTTTGTTAAGTGACTTCAAATTGCTTACCGTTGTTTTATGATTCCCAGCAATCTTGCCAAGATAGTCGCCGCTTTTTACCGTATAAACACTGGTAGCAGCAGTAGTTGTCTGCGGCTTGGTTGCAACTGTTTTCGGCTTTGCTGCTGGCGTCGTCGGCTTCAGTGCCGGTTTTGCTGCGGTTGCTGTCTGTTTAGGAGCTGCCACCGTGAGCCTTTGCCCGACATGAATAATCGTGGTATCAAGCTTGTTCCACAGCTTTAGTTCACCAACAGTCACATGAAAACGGTTGGCAATCTTAATCAAAGCATCACCTTTTACAACGGTGTAAGTGGTAGGCTGTGAAGCTTGAGTTGTTTTGCTAGCGACCGTAATCTTAAGCATTTGATTGACGGAGATAAAATCTGACTTCAATCCGTTTGCTGATTTTATAACTTTGACACTCGTATGGTATTTTTGAGCGATTTTCGATAAGCTATCGCCTTTTTGGACCTTGTATGTATCGGCCAGGGCAGTTCCTGCAAAAACGGTCGAAAGCAGGGCAGCTGTCGATAAGGCGCGAACAATGGTTTTCTTCATCTAGCAAATCACCTCTTTTTCTGCACATTTTTATTAATTTTACCATAGTTTTCTAGTAATTCGGTAAAAAATTGTAAATCTTTCCTGATTTGATAGCGAAAATAAGAGTATTAGCGGAAATTATCAATTAATTTAGCGAATTTAATAGAGAATTACCACGATACTAACTCCAGAATGGAAGTAACCTCCCAGGAATATACTCCTAAACCTAAACCCCCTTTTCAGCTGACACCATTCCAAAGACCTAACAACAATCTTTTACAAATTTCACTTAATTTCAACATAATCCTACTAAAAGGACATATACATCTTGCAATGGTTCTAGTAAAATAAGGAATTATAATAAACATAAGGAGGACGAGAGGTGGAGTTGAAGAAGGAGACTAATAGAGCCAATGTTGATAATTTCTCAGAGATCGTGAGAAAGGCATACGAAACGGGCAAAAACGAGAATGGCATCACCCCAGAAAAACTAATCGCAGACTTAACAGCAGACCTGAAAAACTTGATGGCTGTCTAATCATATATATATACGGCTGTCGAAGCAAAACTCGACAGTCCTTTTTAATGGAAGGAATGAAGAAAAATCCTAGTTCCTTCTATTAAAATAGTGTTTTTAATATAAGTAACGTTTTCAATTGATAAACTGAATTTCACTTTTATTGGGTTGGGCTGTTTCTAATTAGATTTGAACTTGCGGTCACGTGAATTAAAAAAAGCGAATCATTATTCTGATTCGCTTTTACTAATAAGGAATTTGGTTATGTACTCACCCCATACTTGGTTTCCTTTTTCGCTAGGAGCACTTTGGTCGGGCAGTAAATACTCATTAATCTCCTTGGTATTTGAATCTGGCCAAGCTGACCAATGATCTATATAGGTAAGTTGGTTTTTCTCTGCAAATTTCTTTAGTGCTTCTACCTGAGTAGGATAGATTTTCGCTTTATAAAGAGGATAAGATGGTTGAAGAATAAAGGTAGTTTCAGGATTCTTTGCTTTTATGTCTTCCATAATCATAGTAATATCTTCTAATGAGTTTTCTAATAAAACTTCACCATTATTCATTAAAATGAAAGGTTCAAAAACAATGAGATCAGCTTCTTCTTGACTTATCTCTTCTTGGTCATTACTTTTAATTAGTTGTGTAGACGTCGAATTATAGGTTTTGATTGTTACTTGGATATTATCTTTCCCAAATGTTTCAAGAAGTTTCTCTTTTACAAACGGAAAAGGCCCTGTATTTTCAGAACCAATGGCGGGAGATCCAACGAAAAGGACCTTAAAGGCTTTCTTCTCATTTAATGTTTGCTTAAATCTATCAACTGAACTAGCTGGCCAATTCTTAGTAAGTGTCAGCAAATCAATATCCCCATCATCAACCGGAGTAGCCATCTCAGACATTTGCTGATCCGATTTAGATGTGCTAGGAGCATTGTTTGATGCTGATGAAATTCGTTGGTTCCAATAGGAATGACCATAATAAAGTATGGTAATGCATGCAAACCCTAATAATATTGTAAGAAAATTCTTCATTCTATGTATAACCCCCAAAAAGTTTTGCACCATCATTATAGCAGATTTATATTGAAAATTAATTCCAATTTCTAAATTAATCTACAAAAACTTACAAAAAGGTGTAGAATAAGAAACGGGAAAGAGAAATAAATTAGGATTTTGTCGTAATAATGTAATCTATTTGAAATATATGATATAATACTTTTTGTGTCTATTTTGGATAATTTTTGGGAGGGCATCATGGAGGAAACAATTAGTTTAAAAGAATTGCTGCAAACACTGCGCAAGCGACTACGTTTAATATTGAGCATAACATTCATTGCTGTATTAATAAGTGGTGTGGTAAGTTATTTTTTCTTAACACCAATTTATCAAGCATCCACACAATTGCTTGTAAATAAATCAAAAGACGATCAAGGTACGTTTCAATATAACGAAGTGCAAACCAATCTTCAATTGATCAATACGTACAATGTTATTATAAAAAGCCCAGTAATACTTGAAAAAGTCATAAAAGACTTAAATTTAGATATGACAGTTACTGAACTAAATGAGAAAATTATCGTTCAAAATGAAAAAGATTCACAAGTCGTCAATCTATCTGTTCAAGATCCAAGCGAAATAGCTGCGGTAAAAATTGCTAATAAAACGGCCGCTGTTTTCCAAAAGGAAATTGGCAACATTATGAATGTTGATAATGTTAGTATTCTAGCAAAAGCAGATGTTTCTGATCAACCCTCACCGATTAGGCCGCAACCACTATTAAATATTGCTATTGCTTTAGTGATTGGGTTAATGGCAGGTGTAGGATTAGCATTTCTACTAGAGTACATGGACAATACTATAAAAGATGAACAGGAAATTGAAAAATTGCTTGGATTACCTGTGCTTGGTGTTATTCCAACAATGGATGAATCACAAATGAAGTTTAGCCAGAAAAGGTTTACAAAGCAAAATGCTAAATTAAGAGGTGAGAGAATTGGCTCTTAAAAAAAATAGTAACAAAACTATTAATAGTAAAAGAAATATTATCGCAATGTTTGATTCGAAATCACCAATTACAGAACAGTACCGTACCATTAGGACCAATATTCAATACTCTTCTATCGATCAAGAAGTTAGATCTCTAATGGTTACTTCGACAGGTCCTGGTGAAGGAAAGTCAACAACAGTCGCAAATTTAGCGGTAGTATTCGCACAACAAGGAAAAAGAGTATTACTTTGCGATGCGGATCTAAGAAAACCAACCGTGCATTACACCTTTAATCAAACCAATACTTTTGGATTAACTAGTGTATTAACAAAACAAATGACACTTGAAAAGGCTATTTCAGATACAGAAGAAAAAAACCTATTTGTTTTAACAAGTGGGCCGATCCCTCCGAATCCAGCTGAATTATTAAGCTCTCATGCGATGGCACAAATTTTTCAAGATGCACAAGAATTGTTTGATATCATTTTATTCGACACACCGCCAGTACTAGCAGTAACAGACGCTCAAATATTAGCTAATAAATGTGAGGGTACCATTCTTGTCGTTTCAAGTGGGAAGACGGAAAAGGAACTAGTAGTAAAGGCAAAGGAACTTCTTGATGCTGCGCAAAGTAAGTTGCTAGGTGTAGTTTTAAATAATAAGAAAATACAAAACACAAATTATTATTACTATTACGGTGTTAAATGACGAGTTTCGACATTTTACACCCTTTACCGATATAAATGTAAGTGTTAGTATGATAAAAGTCATGGTCTTTTGACAATATTATGGAAGAGGGTGATGTAATGATTGATGTCCATTGTCATATTTTGCCGGGTATTGACGACGGTGCTAAAAGTATTGAAGATAGCTTATTGATGGCAAGAGAAGCAGAGCGTGAAGGAATTCATACAATCATTGCCACCCCTCATTTAAATAGCCAGTATGATAACCGAAAACAATTGATCCTTACAAAAGTAGGGGAGTTAAATCAGGCTCTCCAAAAAGCAAGTATTGATGTTACGATTCTACCGGGACAAGAGCCAAGAATTTATGGTGAAATTCTAGAAGATATTAAGAATAATGAAATTCAAACTTTAAATGATAGTCAATATATATTCATCGAATTCCCATCCAACCATGTTCCTAGATATACAGAAAAACTTCTATTTGATCTTCAAGTACAAGGACTTACACCAATTATTGTTCATCCTGAAAGAAATTCAGAGCTGATCGAGCGGCCAGAGGTGCTTTATCAACTCGTTGAGAAAGGTGCGTTAACACAAGTAACTGCCTCCAGCCTTTGTGGCTACTTCGGTAAAAAGATTAAAAACTATTCGATTCAATTAGTAGAAGCTAATTTAACGCATTTTATTGCTTCGGATGCCCATAACATTGTCAATCGTTCTTTCAAGATGGAGGAAGCTTTCCATTTAATAGATTCAAAGTTTGGTACTGATTTTGTTTATCTCTATCAAGAAAATGCAGAACTATTAATAGAGGGGAAAAATGTCATAAAAGAAATCCCCGTTCAAATAAAAAAGAGAAAGAAATTTTTAATATTTTAGCCGACTAAGTCGATAATAATGGCAGATTATTATCGACATCTATTTCAGGTCTTTATAACTGATCGGCGAGGCTCCCTGCCCGTTATCGATGGGGGCACTCGATTGTGCTGTGGGTCCATAGAGGACCTTAGACGCATGTCGTCAAAAGCATGATGTGAGGCCGGGTTAGATGCCCGATTTTAAATAAATCAATAAATATCTAATGAAAGATTAGGTGTGTAAGCACTTGCAATTCCATTAGGTATTTATTTTTTTGCCCAAGTGCTTCAGTGAGGAAAGAGTATATAAGGATCATCGAATCCGAATGACCATCATTTTGACCTTGTCCTTGGTCAGAACCAATTAATAACAAGTTAAATGACTCCTTAACTTCTACATTCCCATTTAATGCTTTTTATTATCCCTAGAACTAACAGCAGGAACGGATGTTAAATGGTTTTTTGGTTGTAATTGATAGTATTGATATCCTAAACTTGCGATTACAAGTAAAATGATCCCAAAAAGCAGGAACCAATGATTTTCCATTTGCGCATTCCCTTTTTTTCATAATTTCCTCCGGTGCTTATAGGGCTTATGTTAATTTAGCTAGTTTCATAGTCATGGGGCAATCTTGCTATTATTGGATAATGCATTCAATGTATATTTTTGGAAATAACTCCAATCTTGTTAGATGTTATTTTCATAGATTTAATAGCTAAAAAGCGATGACGACAGGTCTTTAATATGTGGAATTTAATGCCAACAAAAAAATCTTCAAATTTCTTACAAAAATGTGTTTAATAGATAAGGTGAGTTATATTTTGACAATAAAGTAAAGAATACGACAAAATGTGATATAATACTCTTGTTTTGTAAGAAACCTGGGAGGGAAAAATAAAACGTATGGAAGAAACTATTGATTTAAAAGAATTACTTCTAATCTTAAAAAAACGTCTATTATTAATTATTACGATAGTTTTGCTAGCTGGAATAGCGAGTGGTTTATTCACTTATTTTTATTTAACGCCGATGTACCAATCATCAACAAAGCTGTTGATCAACCAAACTAAAGAAGACCAATCATCAGTGAATTCTGCAAATTTACAAGGTCAAGTGCAAGGAAACTTACAGTTAATTGATACCTATAACGAGATTATAAAAAGCTCTGCGATACTCGTTAAAGTAGCTGAAAAACTTAACACAGGTATTACTGTTGAGCAATTAATTAGTGAAATCACACTGGCAAGTTCAGAAAATTCGCAGGTAGTAACGATCGTCGTTAAGGATGCTAGTGCGGAACAGGCAGCAAAAATCGCTGATACTACAGCAGAGGTGTTCCAAACTGAAATTGTGAAAATCATGAAAATTGATAATGTGAATATCCTTGATTATGCCACAGTAAACCCTTCGCCAGTTGATCCGAAACCGACCTTGAATATTGCAATAGGCATTGTAGTTGGTTTAATGTTAGGAATCGCTGTTGCGTTCCTACTAGATTATTTTGATAACACGTTGAAAAATGAAAAGGATATTGAACGTGAATTAGGACTTCCGGTTATTGGGATGATTACGAAAATAGACGAGATAAAACTAGAAGAAAAAGTATCGCGTAGAGCAGACAAAAGTTTAGCAAGGGGTGAATATCTTGGCTCTTAAGGAAAAAAAGAACTCAAAAAATTCCGGTAATAGTAGGAAGCTAGTGACGAGTCTTGACCCAAAATCGCCAATTTCAGAACAATATCGAACCTTTCGAACCAATATTCAATACTCCTCAGTAGATCAGGACTTAAGGACGATAATGGTTACATCTTCAGGTCAAGGAGAAGGGAAGTCGACTACGATTGCCAATCTTGCGGTGGTGTTTGGCAATCAAGGAAAAAGGGTTTTAATTGTAGATGCGGACCTACGTAAACCTACAGTGCATTTTACCTTTAGAGTGAATAATCTCTTTGGATTTACATCGGTACTGACAAAGCAAACGACATTATTAAAAGCAATTGTCGAAACAGATGTGGAGAATCTTTCTGTTCTAACGAGTGGACCGATTCCACCCAACCCTGCGGAATTATTAAGTTCAAAATCAATGGAACAGTTTATTGAAGAGGCAAAGAACGAATTTGATATTGTTTTGTTTGATACACCACCACTATTAGCTGTCGCCGATCCACAAATTATTGCCAATCAGTGTGATGGATCCGTACTTGTAGTTTTCAGTGGGACGACAGAAATCGATAAAGCGAAGAAAGCGAAAGAGCTATTGGAAAATGCAAAAAGCAAGTTGCTAGGGGTAGTCCTTAACCATATGGAACATGCTGATAACAGCTACTATTATTATTATGGTTCAAAGTAAGTTCTACTTATCATCTTATCAAGACCGATTCTTCGTTAGAAAAAATCCACATTTGTTTGGTTAACTAAAGTGTACTAAATCATCTGCTGGAAGGGGGGGCAATTCTCCTCCTTCCAGCAACAAAATGTTAAAAAGGTTGCTACGCGGCTGATATTAGTGTCTGCTAAGATGAATGTATTTTTTTATATTATGTGAATGTCTAGATTCTGCGCATAGGTAATTAGCTTTTCACATTTCTATCGAAAAATATCTAATGAATAGATGTAATATACTTGCAATTCCATTAGATATTTAACTCTTTAATCCAACTAAGTCGATGAGAGTTTACAGATTACTAATTTACAACTTTATCAGGCTTAATGCCTGATCGGCGAGGCTCCCTGCCCGTTATCGATGGGGGCACTCGATTGTACTGTGGGTCCATCAGAGGACCTTAGACGCATGTCGTCAAAAGCATGATGTGAGGCCGGGTTAGATGCCCGATTTTTAAAAAAATAATCTTAAATATCTAATGAAAGAATAAGTGATGAAAGCACTTGCAATTCCATTAGATATTTATTTTTTTGCCCACATGCTATAGCAAAGGAAAGTGTTCATTAGATAAACTAAAGAATATTAATGGGGGGAGTTAAAAGTGAAAAGAGTAAGAAAAGCCATTATTCCAGCTGCAGGGCTGGGGACAAGATTTTTGCCAGCAACAAAAGCGATGCCAAAAGAAATGTTACCAATCGTTGATAAGCCTACTATTCAATACATAGTGGAAGAAGCTGTTGCAGCTGGTATTGAGGACATTATCATTGTAACGGGTAAAGGGAAACGTGCGATCGAAGACCATTTCGATAATGCCATTGAGCTTGAACAGAATTTAATCGAGAAAGAAAAATACGATCTACTAGAAAGAGTTCAGTACGCTACGAATCTTGCAGATATCCATTATATCCGTCAAAAAGAACCAAAAGGTCTAGGACATGCAGTCTGGTCTGCTCGAAACTTTATTGGCAATGAACCTTTTGCCGTGCTACTAGGTGATGATATTGTTCAGAGCGAGACACCGTGCTTACGGCAATTGATTAATCAATATGAAGAAACATTCTCTTCAGTAATTGGAGTGCAGCAAGTAGCTGAAAATGAAACACACCGCTATGGGATAATCGACCCTTCATCTCAAGAGGGACGTCGTTACCAAGTGAGTAACTTCGTTGAAAAACCAAAACAAGGAACAGCGCCTTCAAACTTAGCGATTATGGGTCGTTATATCTTAACCCCAGAAATCTTTATGTTTCTTGACCGTCAGGAAAAAGGTGCAGGTGGAGAGATTCAGTTAACAGATGCAATTCAACGACTAAATGAGATTCAAAGAGTGTTTGCTTATGACTTTGAAGGAAAGCGTTATGACGTAGGTGAAAAGCTTGGCTTCATACAAACAACAATCGAATTCGCTTTACAGCACAATGATCTAAAGCCTGAGTTACTGAAATATATGGAACAAATCGTAAATAACGAAAAAATAACATTATAAATAGATACGGGGTGGGAGACAATTGGAATCGGTAAGAATAGTGTCAAAAAGTGAAACGAATCAAAATTCCTCAGTAATTAAAGGTACAGAAACTAAAAGCAAGTCCGCTTATTTATTTTTGAAACGTCTAATGGATATTGTTGGGGCATTAAGTGGTATTATTTTACTTCTTCCTGCGTTTTTACTAATCACAATACTCATTAAGCTAGAAGATTCAAAAGGACCTGCAATTTTTAAGCAAAGGAGAGTAGGGCAGAATGGAAAAGTATTTCATATTTATAAGTTTCGATCAATGGTTATAGATGCTGAAAAAAGTTAAAAGCTAATAAAGAGCTTTATAATAAATACTTAATGAATAACTACAAACTAGAACCAAATGAGGATCCTCGTATTACTAAGATAGGAGGATTTCTTAGAAAAACCAGCTTAGATGAAATTCCTCAGTTTATTAATATACTCAAAGGAGAGATGAGCTTAGTTGGTCCAAGACCTGTAGTTCAAGAGGAATTACAAGAGTATGGAGAAAAAACAGGAGAATTTTTATCAGTAAAGCCAGGTGCAACAGGTTATTGGCAGATAAGTGGTAGAAGCGATGTTGGGTATCCAGAAAGAGTAGATTTAGAATTATACTATGTGTGTAATAAGTCACTTTCCCTTGATATCAAGATTTTAATTATGACAGTTGTAAATGTTCTTTTAAGGAAGGGCGCATATTAATTTTTATTAAGTAAGCTATATGGATAAAATGTGGCAGTTAATTATATGCTAGAGCCAAAGGAAGATCCATGTTTTTACAATAAGGAGATTAAAAAATGATTTCAGTTATTATTCCTATTTACAACGGGGAAGAATATTTGTCTAAATTAGTTGAGGCTATAAGAAGTCAAAAAATAGATCAAGAAATAGAGATTATTGCCGCAGTTAGTAAGTCAAATGATAGAAGTTTTACATTAGCAAAAGAATTATGCGATGTTGCCTATAGTGTTGCTAAGTTTAACCATGGTCTTACAAGACACGAAGCTGCACTAAAATCTAATGGAGAATACCTCGTGTTTATTACTCAAGATATTATTCCATTTAATAATATGTGGCTTAATGAATTAATAAAGCCACTAATAGAAAATAATAATATTGTTGCAACATATTCTAGACAAATTGCTTATCCTAGCTCCTCAAAAACAGAGACCTATATAAGAGAATTTAATTATCCGTCATATAGTCGGTTATGTAATAGTAATACTACTGAAAAGTGGGGAAGAAAGAATATCTTTTATTCAGATGCTGCATCAGCAACGAAAAGAGAAGATTTTTTAAAACTTGGTGGTTATAATTTTGACGTCATTACAAATGAAGATGTTTATTATGCATTAAATGTTATAGATAGTGGGAATTCTATTCTATATAATGCTAAAAGCAAAGTGTATCATAGTCATGACTTTAGTTTAAAAGAAAATATAAAAAGATATGAATGTATAGGTGCTTTTGAAACATCAATTAGCAGTAGATTAGAAAGGTATAGCTCGAAGGGTGAAGGGATAAAATTAGCAAGATATGTTAGTTGGAAATTACTGAGAAGTTTTAATGTTAAAGAATTAATAATATTTTTACTTTTAGATGTACCTAGTAGACTCTTTGCATATAATAAAGGCAAAAAAAGTTTCTTAAGAAATTAAAAAACTAATAAATATAAGGAAATTGACATGAAAAAAAGTAATAATACAATATTTTTAATAATTGCTATTATAGTGAATGTTTTAACATACACGGTAAATTTATTGGGAGGCAATAGCATAAGCTTTAATTACCTGATATCAATTAACTTAATATTTATATCTATAAGTTCCTATTACTTTTTTACTCGAAAAGACTTTTTAAACCCAGTAGGTTTATTTTTTATTAGTTGGCTCTTATTAGTTGGGGTATCTCAACTAAAATTAAGCTACTATCAACAGGAATGGTCAATTAAAGCATGGGTTGTGATACTGGGTTCATTCATCGCATTCTTATTAGGGTATTTATATATAAATATAATTTTATTAAAATATAAAAAAAAGAGTGATCATAAAATAATTACGGAGCGACTATTTTGGGTCATTGTATCATTAGTAACGATATGTATATTAAGTTTATTGATTGAAATTAATGCGTTAAAATTCGTCCCACTATTTAGTGATGATCCTGGTGCGTATAAAAAGTTTAGTTATAAATTCTTTCATTACTTCGTAGTATTAGTAGCAATAGTCCCATCTTTAACTATTCTGTATAAGTCGAATAAAGGGAAAAGGCGTATTTGGTATATTAATGTTATTTCAATGATAATACCTATTTTAATTGTTTCAAGACAACTTTTAATATTTGAAGTCGTAACAATGTTCATTGTATATCATTATTGTATAAAACGATTTAAGTTAAAAACCATATTTGTGGTTTGTATTTGTTCAATAATCTTATTTTCAGCTTCTAGTGTGTTAAGACAACAAGATAGTGAATATATGTTTCAAGCATCAAATTTTAAGGATAGTAAATTTGCTTCAATAGCTCAAGCATATATGTATTTTACTATGGGATTTGATAATGTTAATAATTTGGTTAATTATAATGTCAGTTTTGATAATGGTAAAAGGCTATTAAAGGGATTAGAGTTATTTACACGGGTTGAAATAAATATATCAAATGGTGAAGAGTACCTAGTTACACCAACATTTACTGCACCCACATATCTTTATGCTTTATATTTAGATTTTGGTGTACTTGGAACACTGATAGCTCCATTTTTAATAGGTGTAATAGTTAGTTTGTTGTATGAAAGAAGAGAATCAAATAATTTAAATATAGTTATTTACTCTATGATTTTATATTGTTTATTATTTTCATTCTTTGTTAACTGGTATTATAATACCACGATTATATTATTTTTAGTTGTAACGATACTAATAAAATTCCTTGTAACGAAAAATAAATCTAGAATAAGTATTAAATAAACTAAATTGAGGTAAACATAATGAGTAAAATATGTATAGTAGGAGCATTTGACAGATATAATTACGGTGATATCTTATTTCCAATTGTTATTGAGAAATACATTAAAGATAATTTAAAGGAAGAGTTGAATGATTTTACGATTGAATTTTATGCACTAAAAGATACTGATTTAACAAGTATAAAGGGTGTAAAGACAAAAAGTATTAAATATTTAAAGAATGATGTAAAAGATGGAAATAATATTATCATTATTGCAGGTGGAGATGTATTACCTGTAAGGATTTTTTACGCTTATTCTGATTTAATTGAGAATAAACTAATAAATACATTAATGAGCCAGTCTATACGAATTTTTGGTACGGGGATTTATGACAAATTTTTAATTAATTATTATGATTTATCTAGTAAGTTTCCATGGATTATAAAAAATGATGATAATAATATTAAAAATCACGTGTATTACAATGCAGTAGGAGCTTCTAGTATTTATAAATTACCTCAGAAAGATCTAAATGTGATGAAAGGTTTACTTGAGAAAAGTGATTACATTTCAGTTAGAGATTTAAAATCTGAGGCAAACTTAAATAATATTGGTATTAAGCCTTTGGTGTATCCTGATTCTGCTATTATAATGTCGGAATTGTTTAGTGATGAGTTTTTATTAGATAACACAACTCAAGAAGTAAAGAATTATATTAGTAAAAATTCTGGATATGTATGTTTACAAATGAACATGTATTCATTAAAAGGTAACGAAGATCGTGTAGTAAGTGAAGTTGAAAAATTAATTAAAGAAACTAATTTAAAATTAGTTTTATTACCTATCGGCAAAGCGAATAATCATAATGATTTAGATGCATTAAGGATAATAAAATCAAAGCTTGGTATTGATGCTTATTTACCTGAGGATTTAAATATATATGATGTGATGTATTTGATTGCAAAATCAAATCTATTTATTGGTACTAGTCTGCATGGCAATATTACTGCAATTTCGTTTGGTGTTCCACACCTAGGTTTGAATAAAAATATAGAAAAACTTGATTATTTTCTAAAATGTTGGGATATAGAAGAAATTGATGGGTGTATCAATGTAGATGAAATTAACAAAGCTGTTCAAAAGATAATAAAAATTGATAGAAAAAAATTATTAATAAAAAGAGATGAATTGATTAGGTTGGCAAATGAAAATTTTCAGAACATGTTCTCAATACAAGGGTGAACTATGAATAGGGAAAGCAAACTTCTCAGAAATACTTTAATATATGCATTTGGTAATATTTCTTCTAAAATGATCGGATTTTTATTACTACCACTTTATACAACTTATTTGACAGTTTCAGAATTTGGAATTTGGGACATAGTTACAACAACAGTTCTATTTTTAATGCCAATAATTATTTTTCAGTTAAATGATGGTATATATAGACATATTTTAGAAGAAAATCATCATGGTAAGATTCAAATTGTCATTAGTACAGCAATGATTGTAGTTTTAAGGAACATCTTAGTATTTACTTTGGGATATTTATTATTATTTTTATTCATAGATTTTAAGTATGAATGGCTAGTTATATTCCAAATATGTATTATGTCAGTTTATGAAGTATTTCTCCAAATTATAAGGGGATTGAAAAAAAATCAAACCTATGCCTTCGTAGGAATAATTAATAGCATTGCAATACTCGTGCTAAATTTTATATTTCTAAAAATGTTTCACTTGGGATTAAGTAGTTTGTTTATCTCAAATATCTTAGCTATGTTAATTAGTATCATTTACATTCAATATAAAATTAATATAATCCAATACATTGATATAAATTTTTACGATACTAAACTAAGAAAAGAGTTAGTAAATTATTCTGTTCCGTTAATTCCCAATGTTATTAGCTGGTGGGTAATGAATTTATCTGATAGATATTTTATAGGTTTATACTTAGGAACTGAAGCTAATGGATTATATGCGATAGCAAATAAATTACCCACAATAATGTTTCTTGCAAACTCTATTTTCTATTTAGCCTGGCAAGAAAGTGCGATTATGAATTTCAATAGTAATGATAGGGATAAATACTATAGTAGAATGTTTAATCGATACATGACATTTTTAATATCTTTTTCTATAGTTTTATTATCATTTACTAAGATTGCATTTACGCTACTAATAGACATTAAATACGATGCTGCATTACAATATGTACCTTTATTATATTTAGGGACAATTTTCTCAGCATTTTCATCATTTTATGGTACCGGATACCATAGTGCTAAAGACACAAGAGGTGCATTTACTACATCAGTATATGCAGCAATAACCAATGGTGCAATAAATTTAATATTAATACCAATTATTGGATTGCAAGGTGCATCAATCTCAACTATGTTAGCATTTTTAGTAATGTGGTTATTAAGAATTAAACAAACTAAAAAATATTTTAATATTACTATCGAAATAAAGAGTTTATGTTTGCTTTTATCGATGTTTGTTATTGTTTTATTATTATTCACTTCAAATAATGTATATTCAAAATATTTAAGTATAACGATTGCTTTAATAACATTTTTAGTTTCAAATAAGGAAATATTAGTTAATGTAGTAAGTAAAGTAAAAAAGAAAAAAAGTATCGTATAAAATAGGAGTGGTGAATTAATGGAAGAAGTAATTATCTTGTTATCTACGTATAATGGTGATAGTTATTTATCAGAACAATTAGATTCACTATTAAATCAAAGTTATACAAATTGGAAATGTATTATAAGAGATGATAAATCTTCTGATAATACATTAAAAATAATAGAACGGTATATAGATAAATACCCAAATTATTTTACTTTGCTAACTGATAGTGAAAATTTAGGGGCGTGTAAGAGTTTTTTAAAGCTTTTTACTGCTTCAGATGGTTCTTACTTTATGTTTTGTGATCAGGATGATGTATGGAAAAAAGATAAAATTTTTAAAACTATGTTAAAGATGAAAGAGTTAGAGACTAGGTTTTCGAATGAAATTCCTCTTTTGGTACATTCTGATTTAGAGATTGTTAATCAATCTTTAGAAACTATAGCACCATCAATGTTTACTTATCAAAAACTTGATAGTTCTTCTAGAAAATTAAATCAGTTATTAGTTCAAAATAATATTACAGGTTGTACGATGATGATAAACAGTTCATTTAAGAGTTATATTACAAATAGTAATGTTAATGAAATAATAATGCACGATTGGTGGTTCGGGCTTATTGGGGCAGCGTTTGGTCAAATTGGATTTGTAAATGAGGCCTTAATTTTGTATAGGCAACATGGTGCCAATGTTGTTGGTGCTAAAAAGATAGATTTGATGGGAACAATTAAAAGTTTAAAAACATTTATAAAAAAAGAAGATAAGTATGAATTAATAACTCATACATTTAAGCAAGCAAACGGTTTTTACGATTCATATGGAGCAAAACTTGAAGTTCTACAAAGAGAGATACTAATTTCTTATATTAATTTTAGTAAATTTAATATTGTGAAAAAGATTAATATTATGAATAAATATAGATTTAAAAAAAATTACTGGGTTAAAGACATTGTTTTTCATTGTTTAATGTTAGCAAGGAAAGCATAAGGATTTTGGCTGAATGTGATTGAAATACTGTGAAAAGAGGTTTTTTATATGAAGGGAATTATCTTAGCTGGTGGTAGTGGCACACGCCTTTACCCATTAACAATGGTAACAAGTAAACAATTATTACCTATATACGACAAACCAATGATTTATTATCCGCTATCAACATTAATGCTAGCAGGTATTCGAGACATTCTAATTATTTCCACCCCGGAAGATACTCCACGATTTGAAGCATTGTTAGGGGATGGTTCTCAATTTGGAATAAACCTTGAATATAAAATTCAGCCGAGTCCGGATGGATTAGCACAGGCTTTTTTAATTGGGGAAGAATTTATAGGCGATGATTCAGTCGCTATGATTTTGGGAGACAATATTTATTATGGTAGTGGGATGAGAAAAATTCTACAAAGAGCTGCACAAAAAGAGATTGGGGCAACGGTCTTTGGGTATCATGTACAAGATCCAGAGCGGTTTGGTGTGGTTGAATTTGATGAGAATGGAAAGGTTTTAAGCGTTGAAGAGAAGCCGGAATTTCCAAAATCAAATTATGCCATAACTGGTTTATACTTTTTTGACAATCGGATTGTCGAGATTGCGAAAAATGTAAAACCATCTGTACGTGGAGAACTGGAGATTACATCGGTAAATGAAGCTTATTTACGTATGGGACAGCTTGATGTAGAATTACTTGGACGTGGATTTACATGGTTGGATACAGGTACACACCAAACTTTAGTAGAGGCAACTAATTTTGTTAAAACAGTAGAGGAGCATCAAGGGATTAAAATTGCTGCACCAGAAGAGATTGCTTATATTAATGGATGGATTGGAAAAGAAGAGTTAATTGAATCTGGAGAAAAATTCTCTAAAACAGGTTATGGACAATACCTATTGAAAGTAGCAAATGGCAGTATAAAGTATTAAATAGGAGTTGTTAATTGTGAATGTAATTGAAACTTCCCTACCGGGGGTAAAAGTCATTGAACCAAAAGTTTTTGGTGATCATCGCGGTTGGTTTATGGAAACCTATAGTGAATCGATGTTTAAAGAAGCAGGAATTAACATTAAATTTGTCCAAGACAATCAGTCGTTTTCTGCAGCTAAAGGAACATTAAGAGGATTGCATTATCAGTTAGACCCTAAAGCACAAACAAAGTTAGTGCGTTGTACTAAGGGAGCTATCTTTGATGTCGCGGTCGATATTCGCAAAGGAAGCCCGACCTTTGGAAAATGGTTTGGATTGGAACTAAGTGCAGATAATAAAAAACAATTATTAGTCCCAAAAGGATTTGCTCACGGCTTTATGACCATAACAAATGATGTCGAGGTTCAATATAAAGTGGACGAGTTGTATGCACCTGATTGCGACCGAGGAATCATCTGGAATGACCCCTCAATTGGAATTGAGTGGCCGATGGACATTACCCCTGTATTATCAGTAAAGGATGAAAAAGCGCCACTCCTTGCAGAGGCTAATAATAACTTTATCTTTGGAGAGTAATCAATGAAAATACTAGTAACAGGTTATACAGGACAACTCGGGTTTGATGTTGTGCGTGAAGGGTTAGACCGTGGCTTTGCCATGGTGGGTGTTGGTTCGAAAGATTTGAATATTACTGATGAATGTTCAGTTTACCAGTATGTAAAGGAAATCAATCCTGATGCCATTATTCATTGTGCAGCCTATACTGCGGTTGATAAGGCAGAGGATGATAAGGAAAACTGCTGGAATGTGAATGTTGACGGTACCAGGTACTTAGCAAATGCAGCGAAAGAAATAAAAGCTAAATTTATGCATATAAGTACCGATTATGTGTTTGATGGATTAGGCGAAGCTCCTTTTGTTGAAACGGATAAGCCCAACCCAGTAGGGTACTACGGACGGACTAAATATGAAGCGGAGAAAATAGTGCAGTCTTTATTATCTGAATACTTCATTGTCCGGATATCTTGGGTTTTTGGACTAAATGGAAACAATTTCATAAAAACGATGTTGCGCTTAGCTGAAACTCGCGATGAGTTAAATGTGGTGGGTGATCAAATAGGTTCCCCTACAAATACGGTTGATTTATCTCGTCTTTTACTAGATATGATTCAAACCGATAAATATGGGATATATCATGCCACAAATGAAGGATTTTGCAGCTGGGCTGAATTTGCACAAGAAATTTTCCATCTGGCTGAGATAACTGTAACTGTGAATTCAATTACAACGGAAGAATATCCAACAAGAGCAGTTCGTCCTAAAAACTCCCGGATGTCAAAGCAAAAATTAATTGACAAAGGATTTTGTCCTTTACCATCTTGGCAGGACTCATTAGGTCGTTACTTAAATGCAATAATACATGAGGTGAAATAATGGCAAAGAAAAAGATACTTGTGACTGGTGGAGCAGGATTTATTGGCGGGAACTTTGTTCAATATATGGTGAATAAGTATCCACAGTATGATATTTATAATTTAGATTTATTAACATATGCTGGTGATTTAACCAAGCACCGTGATATTGAAAAGAAAGATAACTATTATTTTGTTAAAGCTGATATTGCAGACAGCAAAGCAATTATGACACTTTTTGAAAAAGAAAAGTTTGATTATGTAGCCCATTTCGCAGCTGAAAGTCATGTGGATCGATCCATTACGAATCCGGAAATTTTTGTTATTACTAATGTTTTGGGAACACAAGTGTTACTTGATGCAGCCAAACAGATTGGGGTTACAAAATTTGTTCATGTTTCAACGGATGAAGTATACGGTGAATTAGATTTCGACCCAACCACTTTCTTTACTGAAGAAACCCCATTACAGCCAAATAGTCCGTATAGTGCAAGCAAAGCATCATCCGACTTCTTAGTACGGGCTTATCACGAAACATATGGACTTCCGATTAATATTACTCGATGTTCTAATAACTATGGACCGTTTCATTTTCCAGAAAAGTTAATTCCATTAACAATTTCCCGTGTTCTAAATAATGAAAAAGTACCGGTATATGGTGACGGCAAAAACATCCGTGATTGGTTGCATGTTCTGGATCATTGTGCAGCAATCGATCTTGTCATGCATGAAGGTATTACGGGAGAAGTATATAATGTCGGCGGGCATAATGAGCGGACTAACTTAGAAGTGGTTAAAACGATTATTAGCACTTTAGGAAAGACTGAAGAGTTAATTGAATTTGTAACAGATCGTTTAGGCCATGATAAACGCTACGCAATTGACCCAACAAAATTGGAGAAGTTAGGTTGGAACCCAACTTACACCTTCGAAACAGGAATTGCACAAACCATTGAATGGTATTTACACAACAAATGGTGGTGGGAGCAAATCATTAGTGGGGAATATCAGAACTATTTCAATAAGCAGTATTCAATAAATAAGTAAGTATTAAACTGTAACCCCCACATTCACAATTTTGAGAATATGGGGGTTTTTAATCTCTCTATAGTATTTTTATAGGGTTTTTGGATTCTTTTCTGCCCTGGTACAAAATGAGAGATTTGTTCCTTTCAATGTGTTTACCCATTCTAAACATGTTTAAAGGTAGATATTTTGTTTTTAAGTGAAGCCTTGTTGAGAAGTAACTAGGGATTAAGGAAATTACACCACCCCAAGCCAACTTACATAAAATGAATAATTATTTTTATCCAAACTAAGGACGCAATCCATAGAGGGACACTAACAGAAGTACCCCATAAAAAGCCAACTGCCAAATTCCCTTGCTCCTCCATAAAAAATTCGCTCCTTTTGATATGTTATAGATAATCAGTTATGTAATGTTAACTATAATTGATAACGTTTACATAAACAATAGAAAATAAAACCAAATTAACTATAATAAAATGTAAACTACAATGTTAATTGAAAGCTAATAAGTTATTATATATTATTTAGCCTAGAAATTGAGGATGTTCGAAGTTAAGGATTTCATTGTCCAAACCTAATTTATTGCCTTTTCAATAAGTTTGTAATCTGATACTATGACCATAGTTGTTTTTTGTGGGACGCATAATGGGAGGCGTCTTTTCGTATTTTCGAATATACGTGGATATTATACTCGTCCATTACAGGACAGGTAGTACCCTTTACTAGGTGTAAATTATGGTTGTCAAGAATAGCAAAATTTTATCTTTAAGAAGGAAATACAACAAAGTTCAAATTCTTATGTGAACCCTGTAAGATAATACTAGGATAACGGTGTGTTTAATCTAAATGTTAGGTTTATAAAATAAATATTATCAGGAGTGATAAAATGATTCAGGAGAAGAGAAATTTTTTGTTAGGTATCGTTTTTTGGTTTCTAGCTTTCTTTTTTGGCTATACATTCAAAAAGGAAGGTGGATTTATGGCAATACAACCAGAAAATAAAAATTCGGTTATAAATAATGATAAGGTAGTTTCTCAAAGACTTATTGAACTTGATAAGCAGATCTCGCAAAAGGCGAACAAACATACTAATGTTTTTGCAAAAAAGACCTATGGAACATATGAAACTGCAGCTGTCTTGTCGGCTATTGGAAACCAAGAAAATCCTAGACCCGAAGTTATCGGGTTCTATCAAACAAAAGAGGCAACAAAGTATGCAGGAAGAGATTCAGTAGCATTTTATACGTCAAACAAAGGGATGAACCCCACTGCCGTTGTTAAATCAGGAATGATACAATACGGTTCTTTATCCGTTCGCGTAATAGGAATCACTGTAGCTAACTTTAATAAAATTTTACCCGGAATGATGATAGATACATACCATAGACCAAACCGTTATACTTCTATTGTCCATCGTATTGATGTAGCTACTCAAACTATTTTTATAAAGGATGGATGGTATGAAGTAAAAGAAGGAGGAAGTACGATCGCAGTTACTCCCCCCAATAATGCTGGATTTGATGTTAACCGAATCACTAAAATTTGGGGAATTAACAACAATGTACATCTACTGAAAGGAGAAAGTACTGATACTGGAGTAGCCGAAGAAATTGGTTTATTCAATGAAGCAGGTGCAGATCTTAGTGGGATTGATGTTGTAAACTTTAAAGCTAAAGCTAATTTTGGAATTAAAGTAAGAAAAGCAAAAAAAGCATCAAGCGGTTTTGCATATGGGTATTACGCCAAGGACAGTGAAAATTCCTTTATGTCTGAAGCAACAAACGAAGCCCAAAACTTCTTGCGTTCTGAGGTAAATGGAGATGTAAACAAGGGTTTTTTAGTACATGCAAATGGTACTCAATCCAAACTACGTTTGAAGGCAGTCGTCTTTGTTGATGGAAATGTTACTTTTACTTCTGAATCCCAAAGAGTTTTTATCCTCAATAAGCGTGTTGAAGAATTATTTAGAATCCCTACTCCTAAAGGAAAGTCCGGAGAACTTATCTTTTTGATGAATGTTGGTTCTGCTACATCGATACTAAGAATTAATAATGACGATGGTTCGATTGTAGCTAGTAAAGGTGCACGTAGCTTTAATCTTTCACCAAACTCTAGTGTTGTACTCATTAGTGACGGTGACTCATGGTATCAGCAGAATTTTAATAATACAATTGTGAAATCAGGAACCCCTAGGCTTGCTCCTCAATTTATTGGACAAGAATATTTAGATTCAACCAATAAGAAAGTGTATAAAGCATTTGGTACTTCAAGTACAGCCGATTGGGTAGTATTAAATTAATCACCTTTGGAGAAAAGATGAAACTTGGTTATATTGCTGTTTTTGATAAGTTTGATTTGAGCCACCTTAATATGATTTGATCACATAAAAAGTGTGCTACTTAATTTCCAATTCTATAAACCTCTCTTATGATAGAAAGTGACTAAGCTTACTTCATAGAGAGGACGAAAAGGATGATTGAAATGGCTCAATTTCATAATATTAAATTTTTAAAAGAGGTAGAAGGACTTTCACAAAGGCAGATTGCTGCAAAACTTGGTATTTCTCGAAATACTGTAAGTAAATATATGAAACAAAATACAGCACCAACAACAGTTCTTCGAAAAAAAGTGTATGGAACTTAAGAGTTCTCACAAGAGACTAAAAAGAGCTATTCCCATTATCGATCAATGGCTAGAAGATGATTAGAAAAACTGGAAAAAGAAAATGCACACAGCTATAAAAATTTTTCGTAGATTACAAGATGAATATGACTTTAAAGGCTCTCCCTCCAACATTCGAAAAATCGTAGCCGAACGCAGGCAACAAATTCAAGAAGTGTTTATTCCACTTGATTTTCAACGCGGCCACCAATTCCAAATCGACTGAGGAGAGGCGGATATTATTCCACTAGGATAAACAAAACGAATTTTCCTCTTTTGCGCTCAACTCTCCGCCAGTCGTATGTGGTTTGTTGAGCGTATCTTCTGTTTGCTAATGAAGAGCACAATCTAGGAGAATTGGAGAAGAGGTGGCTCAAATTTTATTTGATCTTTATAGATGAACTCGGTTACGTTCCATTCACAAAAGTTGGATCTGAGCTCTTGTTCCAATGCTTTGCCGGCCGGTATGAACGAGCTAGTGTTATGATTACTACAAATCTAGAGTTTACGGAAGGGACCTCCATATTTGGAGATGAAAAAATGACAGCAGCCCTATTAGACAGACTTACCTATAGGGCACTTGCTCCTTCTTAATTCGAGAATCCTATCGATTTAGACAAAGTATGAAAGCGACCAATAGGCTGGGCGCACGAGGAGTTTAGGTTATCTTGCCTCTGAGGGCAAGATAACCTAAACTCCTAATCCTCTCCTAAATATGGAAATAACTTAGAATGAAGGGACTCACTTTTGAAGCAATCACTCTGGTTCAAATTAAAATTGACAAATACAATGGTTTTTTTATCTAATCAATCTCCGTGCCTGTTACCACCCGATAGAAAATAACAGATTAGTGCTACAACTGAATATTGTGAGGGTGGCAGGTGGGTCGTCCTCATAATTGGAGTAATGAGTACAAATACGACTACCCGATTGTAGAGAGATGCCCTCTGGTTTTATTTTTCAAATTCAAACGTTTTTAGAGTTTTAACGAGTGAGTTAGTCATATACCAGTCGTTATATACAAAATCGATACGATCAAAATTAACGCAGCCAAAGTTATATTCTCGATATCGGCGTTAGTAGTCAATAAAGGTTTTATTGTTTTGAAGAGGATTTTTAAACCTAATTACTGTACTATGAGCTGTTTTAAGCGTATATCTTTCATTCATGGATTGCTTTAAATCGGAGGAAAGAAAGCTATGCCTAAATTGATTCCTTAACTTAAGCAAGTTATCATCCAATGGGAATCCTTGGATCATTACACAAGAAGGTGATGCTGTGATACCTTTAAATGATACCTTAAACGAACTTAACGAATTCATAGTGTCATCAATGACCTTAATATAATCCTCTTTATTGATTTTCCCTATATCAAAAGTATCATCACAACTGATGATTGATAAAATGGTTAAGTGGATGTCCTCTTTTGTATAAAAATGTTGATGGGGTTCCAAGGCCAGCCCTTCATTCAAAAACCCTAATACTTTTGTAAGTGTATCTCCGTTCAATCTTCCAATCACTGTTAATCCTCGTCTAAAATCGAGTTCTCTATGATTTAAAATAGAATCAAATTCAAATTGATTATTTTTAAAACCAGTAATCGACCGATTCCACATATCATCGTAAATTGCGGATACATTTTGCTCTTCCAAAATCATCACTCCTTACAAAGGATTATTGTATCCTAAAATGATAAGGAAGCAAATGTAGTTTGGTTTTATTATGTGAATATGAAAATAAATGGGCAGAAAGGAAAGGAAGATAAGGAGATCATTAGGAAGGTTTTGGTGGTCGGAACCAACCTCATTAAGAACCATGAGAACCGTCCCGGTAGAGTCTTATCCCTGGAACTCTTCCATCAATTCATATAAATCATTAATGGCTAGATTCACACTCTCTTCTTTATTTTCATGAAATCCAGATCCTGATAAATCACCGTGGTGAAGATAGGAATTTCTAGCGAAGCTTTTATAACCTTCATGCACCGTAAATATCTCGACAATAATCGTGGAACTATTGTCTATGTACATTTTTCTAATCTCTAGTTCTTCACCGTATATTTCTGATACAATCCTCATATAATTAACCTCCTGTCTAGAAAGTAAAGGGATTCATAGCTTCATATATTTGAAAAATATGTTTTCACATAATAGTATACGCCTAAAAATAGGAAAAGTAAGAGAAGATATAACTCTTACTTTTCTAAGATATTACCTATATTAGATATAGCCTTTCTTATTTTTCAGGCTCTTCTTCAAAGAAACATACAAAATCAATGGTTTTACCCATTTCATGAACCAGTTCTTCAGTCTTCATATCCAATCCGTTTGCGAGCATAATGATAGTTGCAAAGGATGGACTTTTTTTGTTTGTTTCTAGGTCGCTGATATATGAGCGATCTAATTTGCTGCGATGAGCCAATTCTTCTTGAGACATTCCCGTAGCAAGCCGCAACGGTTTTAGTGTTTTACCTATGTAAATGGCCTTTTCTTTTTTTCAAGGAAATTCTCCTTTTTAAGACCATTACATAACTTGGCACAGTATAGCTCCACGGGCTGTAGCCTACAAAACGCATCGAATGGGAAATATAATTTAAATTTGTAGGGTTTAACAGATAATCTCAATAGAATAGACACATACAATGGTACTAAATGTCTTGATTTTTAAATCGGGTATTTGAAATGCCTGGCTTTTATTAGTCTTAATCTTGATTATCGGAATCATCCTTTGACCACTTGTTCTCGGTATGTTGTTCTACTTCCATTAACATTTCAGAAGCTTTCATTTCCAAACCGATAGCAAGAGCTATGATTGTGTCCAGGCTGGGTTTTTTAATATTTCTTTCCATTAAACTGATATAGGATGGATGTCGACTGCAGCGGTAGGCCAACGCTTCTTGGGAAAGCTGCTGTGCATTCCTTAATTTTTTTAATACGGATCCGAAGTGAGAAATTGAATTATCCAAAGAATTACCCCTTTTTCAATGATATAGTCCAGATCTGATCAATTATTTATGGTCATCTTCTAGGTTACTAAAATTGTATTTACCTGTTTTCTCCTTGGTTAACTGATGTCCCTTTGGGGGTTCGAGGTAAAAAGTGAGCGGACCTGGATGGTTTCCTCTTTTCATAGATATCTGCATTAATTGATTGGCTTTGTGAATTCTATTATTAAAGAATGCTAATTTTGAATCAACGATAATAGAATGACCGTTACTTAATTCGACTTCCGTCTTTAACCCCATCGCTTTTGTTCTCACAATATGTTCTGGGCTGAACCAAATACAATCCCCTTTATGAGGTGATTTGTTCGGAAACAGGCAAATACCCAAGTAAGGGTTGACGATGATTGGGCACCTCGTCCGTTCACCAAGGATGAGTTTGGCGCTGGCCATCGCCCCTCTTAAATCGTATCCTATGTAATTTAATGTATCGTCTAATAGTTGTAGCGGTGTTCGATCAACCAGAAAAGACGAACCTCCTGCCATGACTCGTGCACACAGCTTGCCATAACAATCATATTCTCCCATCAGTAAGATCATTTTCTTTTCAATAAAATAGCTTTTTTGAATAATAATGGTCTTCCTCTCCTTTAAATCATTTGATTTGAAAAAAGGCATACCTACTACTATAACTGTTATGTACTGCCCGTTGGAAAGGAAGGTTGTGCGTTCATTTATCTGTATGGATCGTCTCTGACTACTTTGGCAGCTTGCGGGTAGATTTCTCACTTAGCAGGTATCATTGTTTAACCTATTTGCTTAGTCGAGATTATTTTGAAAATATGTTAATCATTGCCCCTCGATATTAATTAAATAATAATCAGGACTATATTACTACGGACTAAAGTATGTGGATTCGCCTGATTTCGTGACAATCTAGTGACAGAATTAAAGTGCTTATCGCGGCCAGTAATGTGTCTAGTCTTAGGGGTGTAAGTAGGATAGTGGAACCACAAAACATGATCTCTTCACCAAAACCGTTGTTACTAAACTGTTAATGATTCTGATTGGAACCCAGACAAAATACAATTTTCTCATCATTCACATCAAACTTCTCTTCGAGTGCTTCATGATAAAGGATCAAAAACTTAGTGTCTAAGATTCCATAAAAATAGCCGAATGGGTTCTTGATGTTGCTGTTGAACTTCAGCTTCCTGATTAGCTGCTTAAAGGATTGGATGGCGACATCTAGGATTAGTTCGGGATCATTTTCCCAATGGTGTTGATAGGCGGTGATTTTCACGATTTTCCAATGCTCTTCGATTGCCTTTGCCTCAGGAAAGAAGCACTTTACCAACTGAACAAAAGGCTGTGGAACTCGGTCACTCACATAGGTATGATCTAATTCAGACGGTTCTTCTTTACGTTCTTTTTTCTTTTGATCTTTTTCAGTTTTTAAAAGATTATTAGTTTCTTTAGGGTGGTTCAAGATTTCCTCTTTAGGTAGTTCATTTGAAGGAAAGCGATTAAACGAATACAAGTTACTAGACTGCGAACCATTTTTCCTTTCTGTTTCATAAACCGTTAGGATTCCCAAGTCCTTTGCTTTTTGAATCATTCGTTTAAAAGTAGAGCGTGAGATTCCGTGATCACTGTATTCTTGATGAATTGCTTTTAAAATGGTCCCTATTTTCGCATTGCAAACGCCAGGTATTTTGGCAGAAAAACGAACCAGCCGCTTCAATCCAACCAGTGCACCTTTTGAAAAATCATTTTTGTGCTTCGCTAACCACATCTCAACATGAGTATTCAGTTCCTTTAGCGAACTAAATTGTGAAAACTGCTCGAATCCTTCGATATTACCAGATTTTAAACCTACCATTTCATACACCCTTCCACCGCATTGAGTTGTGCTGGAATCGTCAAGTTAACGATTCTAGCACCTCAACGATATCGGGTTTGGCTGCGTAAATCGAACGACTAAAAATCACTTTTGGAGCCGTTTTTGTATCGAAACGCATCAAAAAGGGGGTCAAAAGTGATTTTTGAAGCCGTTTTTTGCATTTTTAGCTAGTTTTCATATCATTTTGCATCTTTAACCCCGGAAGGGGTGTTAGTACCTGATTTTGATAACCATCTATATTTATTCTGTTAACTAGACTTACTAGAGGACACTCAGTAAAAGGCCACATAATTGAATGGGGAGAAATCCTAATGCAGCTGCCCACTTGGGTTCCTTTTTCAAAAAGGCATGGTTGGAGACAGCTATCGACATTCTTTTCAGGTATTTTAAGTGATAAATCCAGTCATAGATGGTACTGAGGCGAGTTTTAACCAATCGTTTGTGTAAAAGGAGAAAAACAAGGTATTTGCCAAAGAATGCAGTATTTAGACGAAAATGATCATTATTGCTAATCTGAATTGGAAGAACCCGTCGATGATTGTAGAAAGCCATTTTTAATGGCTAACTTTGTAGTATTTGAGAAGAAAGCAGAGCTTTTCCTCGACAAGAAATTCTCGTGTATCGAGGCTAAAGTTCGTTTTTCAAAAGGGTTTGTGGCACTTTCAATCAAACGTTTAATTAGGAAGAATTCAATCGTCATTTGTCGAAGATGGCGGGTGCTGTTTGGTGGAAAATGGTAGAATGGAAGTGTTAGCTGAAATGAAAATGATCATGATTGATGCACTTGCGTCCGAGCATTATCTAAAGGAACTTTATTTATCCAGAGGATATGCTGCAGAGGTAACAAGTGCCAGTGGTGATTATGGTGCAGATCTATTGCTTAAGAAGGATGGGAAAAAGATTGTTGTTCAAGCCAAGCGTTATGTAAAGGATGTAGGAAGAAAGACCGTAGGGACGGTTCAGGTGGTCGGGGTAATCCACATCAAAAACCATGAGAACCGTCGAACCATCCCTGTGGAGATGCCCGATATGAGTATGCTGTTTATAATGATGGGATAAAGAAATATGTAAAAAAAGATGATTGGGTTGATAATCCAATCATCTTTTTTCATAGATTAATTTAATTCTAATTGTTCCTTCAATTCGTTTTGGACCCTTTGTTTTTCAGCTTGTGAAACTAATCCATAATAAATTTTATTGATTTTTGTTCCTTGTTCTTTTATTTCCATTTGCTGAATGCTTTTTCCAGCATCTTTATAATTCTTTTGAATATCTACCATTTGGTCAAAGGTAAGATTGGTTTTTACATTTTTCCCTAATGCAGTAAAGATATCAGAGAAGTTGGTTAAGGTTGAAACACTTGCTCCTTCATTTATGACAGCTTGGATTATTTGTCGTTGTCTTGTTTGACGACCAAAATCGCCTCTAGGATCCTCATATCTCATTCTAGAGTAGCTTAGAGCCTTTTCTCCGTTTAGCTTCAAATTACCTGTGGTAAAATGAACTCCTTCATAAGTGAAGTCGAGATCATTATTGACCGAAATTCCACCAACTGCATCAACAATGTCCTTAAACCCTTCCATATTAATCTGAATATAATAATCAATTGGAATATCAAGGAAGTTTTCAACAGTATCCATAGCCATTGGAACGCCGCCAAAAGCATAGGCATGGTTAATTTTATCCTCTTTCCCTTTTCCGATTATTTCAGTGCGGGTATCACGTGGAATGCTGAGCATTTTTACAGAATTATTATTAGGGTTAACAGTCAACACAATTAATGAGTCAGAGCGGCCACTGTCACCTTTTCGCTTGTCAACTCCTAGCAGTAGTACTGAAAACGGATCTTTTTCGTTAAATGTTACTGGGCCTTGGCGTTTTTCAGATTGTTGTCGCTCGATGGGTTGATGCATGGTCTCAACAGCACCTTTGAAAGATTTATAGACAGTAAAGCCATATGCTCCACCAGCAATCAGTAGGATTAAAAGGATCATTCCAACTATTTTTGGCCATTTTCTTTTCTTTTTATTTGATTTCATTCGACAAATCCTCCAAATAATATGCAAATTTCTTACATCTAAACAATAGATTAGCAAAAAAATAGGAAAATAGATAGATAAAAAATGTGGAATTTTATTATAATAGTTATTCGAATCCCTAAAAGGAATTAAGTCTATAAAATTAAGAAGTGTAATTTCATTATTATCCAGCTAAAAATGCATCGGATGTTCCGATTGGGTCACCGATAACCTAAACCTTTCACAAGTATAAAAATTGTCTGCCACTTATAACGGACAGACCATTCGAACTAGTGACTTAAAAAATGCTGATTGATAAGCTGTAATAAAACTTTCATCGTTTTAAAACATATTCTTAATTTGTTTGTTATAGGCTTTTAATTATTATTTGGTAATTTAGATATAGGTTAATTAATCTAACTTAAGGAGTCTTAACCAAATGAAATTAAAAGCTTTTCTTTGTTTTTTACTAAGGTATCATAAATACAGTTATTATACAGATGAGTGCATTAGATGTGGAAAGAAAAGCGAAGTTTCGCAAAAAGTGTAGAAGTCTTAGCTTTTAGAGGATACTTTTCTTCGATATCTTCCAACTTATATATATTAATAAAATGATTATATTCAGAAATTTAAGTTCAACGTGATCACTTCCTAATCTCCCCATAGCCTTATAAGTGCTAGGTATATTTTCTATTAAGAGTGGCTCAGTTTTCAATTAATATTATGGCTCACTTTTAAGTTAACATATACAAAAAATTAGCGGATCCCAAAGATTGAAATCCCACAGGCCATGACCGCGACTTCATTCTTCTTGGGCAATCAAAAATTTTGCGAAAAGATCTTACCCATAAAATAACCTAAAGGCCCGACTAGCTCCTATCCGCTAGTCGGGCCTTTTCACGCGCAAAACTTCCGATTGTCCCCTTAGAGAACCGTCCCTATGGAATTTGGCCAGTTGTAGAGAAAACCCTCTTGTCGAGGGTCTTTCATTTTAAATGATAGCTACAAACTACATTCGCATTGGGAAACTTAGCAAACCGTAACAATCAAGGTCTGGCTGGCACAAGTCCCAGTTCAGTCACCTCCATGAGTTCCTTTTTAAAAGAGTCCTTAGAGAGACAGCTATCGACATTTTTTTCAGGTATTTAGAGGGAGAAAACTAGGAATGGATCGGGTTGAGGCCAGTTTTAATCAAACGATTGTGTAGTGACGAAATGGTGGGGAATTAATAGAACCATGTAAGTTCGAGAGAAAACCATCTGAGTTTGTAGAAAGGTGGGTTATTTCCTGCGAAATTTATAAAAGCTTCTCGACATTCTTCATGCTTATTTTGCAGGGGGAATTAATATAAATCAGTACTTGCAGCTATTTTAACCAAACGTTTGAATAGTATAGCCTATTCGGCATTTAGTCGAAAGAGTGTCGCTTTGTGACATATTTGGTTCAATCGATATTTTTCTACTTTATTTTCATTATTTTTCAACAATTTATTTTTTCATAGAGAGGGACTAAGGATATGTATCAAGGGGTGAAGCTGTTTTAATTAATCGTTTGATTGAAAGGGAAACATGATGAAAAATGGGTGAGGATTGTATTATTATGTTAAATAGTATGGATTTTATTTGGTTCATCTCTCGCCATCTGAACATAAGAAAAATGGCCAACTTTTTGATTTGGCCATTGCGATTGCTGTTGGTCTTGTTCCAGAAAGGCCATGGGGTCGGTTCTGGTGGCCGGAAGAAACTTCATTAAGAAACCAAGAGAACTATTCCAGTGGAATTTGTAGTTGTCACCGCGAGAAGGTTGACGTCAGCGATCATGAGAAAACGAAATCGTGTCCCCTTGGCCTTACCTCGGCCTTCAATAAAGAGAGAGGGACTGACCTCTTTTAAAGTTATTGATTAATACTTCCATTCAATAGTTTCATATTTCCCCTTAATTTCTGCCCGGTATAATCCGATTTCAGATGTAATTAGGTCTGTATTTGGAGCGTAAAACTCACCCACCCATAGTTAAAAAAATCAGAAAATATTCATTCAGATGAGAGTCAGCATGTGCATGTTGGACCGATGAATAATTCGTCAGTCCTTGGAGAGAGAAACTGCTTTTTTCTGGAAAAATAAATACGGAGCTGCACATTCCGAAAGATCTTGTTTCACAGGTTTGTTCGAATAGTGAGGAAAAGGGTGAGATATTATTTTGGTAGACTAATTAAACATAAACCCCCACCTAGTAGGTGGGGGTTTCGTCATTATTTGTTAATGGTGTTTTTATTTACTTTTTTGATTAGACCGTGCGGATATTGGTCCATTCCTATAGGACTTATTATCACCAATTGCTTGAACGGTGACAGTATATTTGCCAGACTTTTTCATTTGGGTTGCATAGTTAATCTGTCTAACATTAGCCGCAACTCGTTTCGTATTTACTAACGTACTTCCCCTATATAATTTAACTTCATATTGGGCGGCCTTGGATACTCCATTCCATTTTATTGTATTACTGCTCCAGGTTGGTTTCTGGACTTGATTTAAGGTGATTTTTTGATTAGACCGGGCTGATACTGATCCATTCCTATAGGATCTATTATCGCCGATTGCTCGAACGGATACCGTATAACTTCCAGGCCTATTCATTAGGCCAGCATAGTTAACCTGTCGAACACTAGCCCCAACTCGCAGTGTTTTTACTAAAGTAGTTCCCCTGTATAATTTGACTTCGTATTGATAGGTGTGGGCTACCCCAACCCATTGAATTACATCAGTCTTCCAGATTGGTTTTTGGACTTGATTTAAGGTGATTTTTAGATTAGAACTTACAGATACTGGTCCATTTCTATAGGACCTATTATCACCGATAGCTTGAACGGTTACCTTATAACTTCCAGACATGCTCATTAGGGCAGCATAGTTAACCTGTCGAACACTAGCCGAAACGCGCTGTGTTTTTATTAAGGTCGTTCCTCTGTATAATTTAACTTCATATTGGTAGGCATTGGCTGTTCCAGACCATTGGATTACGTCACCATTCCAGGTTGGTTTCTGGACTTGATATAAGGTGATTTTTTGATTAGAACTTAATGATACGAGTCCATTCCTATAGTAAGAATTATCACCGACAGCTTGAACGGTTACGGAATATCCACCAGGAGTCGTCAAAAGGGAAGCGTAGTTAACCTGCCGAACGCTAGCCGCTACGCGTTGTGTTTTTATTAAGCTAGTTCCCCTGTATAATTTGACTTCATATTGATAGGCATTGGAAACTCCATACCATTGAATAACATCACCGTTCCAGGTTGGTTTTTGGACTTGAGCTAAAGTCATTATTTTTCGATTGACATCAGATGGACTTGAGATTGGTCCATCTAGATAATTTGTATCATCACCAATTGCTTGAACAGTGACCGTGTAATCACTAGGAATCGTCATTAGGGCATCGTAGTTATATTGTTGAACACTAGCCGCAACGCGCTGTATATTTATTAAGGTAGTACCCCTGTATAATTTGATTTCATATTGGTTGGCATTCGCAACTCCAGGCCATTGAATAACATCACCGTTCCAGGTTGGTTTTTGGACTTGATCTAAGGTCATAAATTTCGAATTTACATTGGATGGGTTTGAGATTAGTCCGTCTCGATAATTTGTTTGATCACCAATCGCTTGAACAGTTACGGAATATCCACCAGGAGTCGTCATTAGGGCAGCATAGTCAACCTGTTGAACATAAGCTCCGACACGCTCCGTATTTATTAAGGTAGTACCCCTGTATAATTTAACTTCATATTGGTAGGCATTCGCAATCCCATTCCATTGGATGACATCATTGTTCCAGATTGGCTGTTGGACTTGAGCTAAGGCGATGGTTTTTCGATTTACATCGGATGGTGATGAGATTAGTCCATCACGATAATTTGTTTGATCACCAATCGCTTGAACCGTTGCCGTGTATTCACCAGGAGTGGTCATTAGGGCATCGTAGTTATATTGTCGAACACTAGCCTCAAGGCGCTGTGTGTTTATTAAGGTTGTTCCTCTGTATAATTTGATATCGTATTGGTTGGCATTTGCAATTCCATTCCAATTTATGACATCATCATTCCAAGTTGGTTTTTGGACTTGATCTAGAGTAGGGGCTAAACGAGACCCTGTCATCTTGACATCGTCAATATAAACCCCTGCAGTAGTAACTGAACTATCAGTTGCTAAACGAAATCTTACTTTAAAGTCAGGAACAGCATAGGAGTTGTCGATAGTAACCTCGTGACTTCCCCAATTTTGATTGATTGTCCCAGTATTTCTATAGATAGAATCCCAGGTTTGACCACTATCATTACTAATTTCAACGTTTAGATAATCAAAGCCATTCTCCGTCACTGCATATTGCATCCAGCTTAATGTAATCGGGGAACCTACATTACTTAAGTCAAGGTTGGGGGAAACGATATAACTATTTTCATTATCGTGGTAATTCCCACTTAAATTAGTAGCCCAGACATTGGTTCCTGAAAAAGCGGAGTTAGGGCCAGAAGTGGGCGCTCCCCATTGCCAGGTTGAATTGCTGCCATCGACAGTAAAATTCCCATTATTACTTTCAAAGTCTTCAAAGTAAAGAATCTCTTTTCGCACTCCATCAGATGGCAGGGATGTTTGTCCATCGCCATAATTGGTATGATCTCCGATTGCTTGAACTGTTACCGTGTATACGCCAGAACTCGTCATAGCGGAAGCAAAGTTATATTGTCGAACACTATCCTCAACGCGCTGTGTATTTACTAAGGTAGTACCCCTGTATAATTTGACTTCATATTGAGTGGCATTTGTTATACCAACCCATTGTATTGCATCACCGTTCCAGGTTGGTTTTTGGACTTGATTTAAGGCATAGGTTTTCCGATTTTCATTGGATGGTATCGAGATTAGTCCATCTCGATAATTGGTAGGATCACCAATCGCCTGTACGGTTGCTGTGTATCCCCCAGGACTTGTCATAGCGGAAGCAAAGTTAAATTGTCGATCACTAGAGGCCACACGGTGCGTACTTACTAAGGTAGTACCCCAGTATAGTTTAACTTCGTATTGGCTGGCATTGGTTACACCAACCCATTGTATTACATCACCATTCCAGGTTGGTTTTTGGACTTGTGTAAGGGAAGGAAGTAAACGCGATCCTGTTACCATGACATCATCAATATAGATCCCTGATGAAGTACTGGAACCATCTGTTACCATCCGAAACCTCACTTTAAAGTCAGGGACTGCATAGGATGTGTCGATAGTTACCTCGTGTTTACCCCAACTCGGATTGATGGTCCCAGAATTTCTATAGACACTATCCCAGGTCTGACCACCATCATTCGTAATTTCAACGTTTAGATAATCATAACCAGCCTCTGTAACTGCGTATTGCATCCAACTTAATGTAATGGGTGATCCTAGATTACTTAAGTTAATGTTAGGGGAAACGATATTACTATTTTCATAATTGTTGTAGTTCCCACTTAAACTAGTAGCCCAGACATTAGTCCCTGAATAAGCGGAGTTAGGGCCAGAAGTGGGTGTTCCCCATTGCCAGGTTGAGTTGGTACCGGCAGCTGTGAAATTCCCGTTGTTTCTTTCAAAGTCTTCAAAGTAAACGACACCTTTACTATTCCCATCAGAAAGTATGGAGATTGCTCCATCATTGTAACTCGTATGATTCCCGATTGCTTGAACCGTTCCCTTATATACACCCGGAGTCGTCATCTGGGAAGCAAAGTTAAATTGTCGAACACTAGACGCCACACGCTCTGTAGTTACTAATGTCGTTCCTCTGTATAATTTGACTTCATATTGGCTGGCATTGGTGACACCAACCCATTGGATTACATCACCGTTCCAGGTTGGTTTTTGGACTTGATCTAGTGCAGGTAAACTAGTCTCCATCCAAGAAAAATCTAATCGAGGTGTAATGATGTTGTTAGCCGTATCTCTTACATTCACTCCATTTTGGCGTATATAAGAAACGATTTGATCAACAGTAGCGCTTGGGTATTTTTGTTTTACAAGCGTAAAACCACCTACTACCTGAGGTGTAGCCATGGAAGTCCCAGAATATGAGGCATAACCTCCTCCAGGTATAGACGAATAAACGGGATTACCTGGTGCTAATACATCTAAGTAGGCTGAACTATTTGAAAAGCTAGCTACTGCATCACTATTATTTGTAGCTCCTACACTAATAACAGAAGATATACATGCAGGTGCACTTATTGAATTTTTATAGTATTCATTTCCAGAAGCTGCAATCGTCGCAATGCCTACACTTTTTAGATTATCAACCATACTTTTCAGACTAGAATATGTACTATCACAAGAGGAATAAAACCTTCCTCCTCCCAAGCTTAAATTAACTGCAGTAATATCATATTGGTTACGTAATAAATAAACTCGTTCTAATCCATTTAATAAATCTGAAAAACTACCACTGCCATCATCGGCTAATACTTTAATAGCAATAATATTTGCATTCTTCGCTACTCCAGAAAACTGTGTACCGTAGCCCGTAGCTATACCTGCCACATGAGTACCGTGTCCTTCTGTATCAACTGCTGAATCTGGTCCTGTTAACTCTCTCGCATTCCCTGAACAATGGCCAGTAGAACTATAACATGCCTCGGACACTACTTTATTTCGTAAGAAGGGATGGTATTTATCGACACCCGTATCAAGGATGGCAACAGTTTTTCCTTGTCCTGTATACCCTGCTGTCCACGCTTTTTCTGTATCCATCAGATTATTTGTTACATTAAGTTGTGGTTGGATCACATCTACTTCTTCATTTTCCTCTATTATACTTTTGCTTATTTTGATATCTTCGATAATATTTTTTACTTTCTCGCTTTCAGATAAAGCCTTAAGCCCTTCAGAGTCAACCTCTAATGCCATAAAGGGGATGGTTTTAAACGATGTAATATTTTTGGCATTTTTTTGACCTTTTTTATGTAAATTTGCTATTACATCTTCTTGAGCAACTTTTATTTTCTTCTTTTGAATTTCTATTTTATTTTTAGATATTTTGCCCTCGGGTGTAAAGGACTCATCTAATTCAACTATTACTCTAACACTTCCATTTTTATCCGATTTTTTCTCTAAATCATTATATTGACTTAAACTAATATGACTCTCGTTTTCTTCTTTCATATTTTCATTATTACTAGCAAGTACTACCGTTTGCATCTGTGGTAGTAATAAACATAGTATAAGGAGAATATTAAAAAAGTTTTTAATATTCTTTTTTTTCATGCGAAAGCTCCTTTATTTTGTGTTTTAGAAGAGTAAAAATTGTTATAAACAGACAACCCCCCAATTGTCTTAAAAAGTTGTTCACTTTAAGCCTGTACTAATCTATTAGGCATAGTAGTATCTTCCTAGTTTCAATATATTATAATACCATAAATTAGTTAATTATTCCTTTCCATAGTATTGAAATATTGTTGCTCGGCTTACAAAAAAACCGTGTCTATAAGTGCCGGTTATGTAAAGGGGTGTTAAATAGTAATTTTTTAGGAAAATAGAGGATATATTCTAGCAAAAGATATATTATTAATCTAAGACACTATTAGAAAGGGTTTTTATATGAGAAAATTATTCATCCTTTTGATTACAACCATTGTATTTCTTGGGATTGTTCCTAGTTATAAAGAGGCGGCAACGATTGCTGCAGAGCCACAGATTCAGGTAAAGTTAGTCAAATATTTAGGTAATCAGTCAAGTATTTCATTAAAAATAGTGGGAAGCTACTATTTAAACGGAAATTCTTCAAATCCATTAATTCCTAATAAAAGCTATACGGTAAAGGTAGAGAATGGCACTCTTAGCTTATATGATGGAAATACGAGATTAGCCTCCGAGGCGGAAATATCGATTACGCCGGTCGATCACATTGACCATGCGATCATTAACGACCGTGAATACGCAGGCAGTTTTCGTTTTACTGTAGAAAATAATCAATATGTTAGACCTATTAACACAATTAATCTCGAAAATTATGTTAAAAGTGTGGTTCCATCTGAATCGTTTGGGAGTGGGCCAATGGAAGCTCTGAAGGCTCAAGCTGTTGCGGCACGAACCTATGCCTATTATCGTTTGAATAAAACAATCAATGATACCACCTCCTATCAGGTATATGGAGGTGTTACAAGCGAATATCCTAAATCCTCGGATGCCGTTGACGCGACTGCTGGTGAACTATTAACCTACAATGGCAATGCCATTGATGCTGTCTTCTCAGCATCAAACGGTGGAAAAACGGCAAACAAGTTTAATAGCTGGTCCAGCAGCACCTTTCCGTATTTTAAGGTTCAAACCGATGAGTATGATACGACCATCACCTGGAATGCTACATTACATAAACAGCAAATCGATTACACTTCATTGGACCTAAAGAATCCAGATAGCTGGTGGAATTCAACAAATGAAATAGATGCTGATTTCACTAGCAATATAAAAAAATGGATGCTGAATCATCTCCCAGGATTCAGCAATAAACAAATCAAAATTGTTTCAATACCTAAGGTTACTTTTTCTGCTCCTACCGAAAGTGGTCGATTTTCATTAGGGGAACTATCGGTCGAATTTTTTGTAAAGGACGAATTCAATCCAAATGGGGAGATTGAACTTCAAACCACTAGTACCGGTATCATGCTTGCAGACAATATTCGTGCGGTCATCAGTTCAAAAGACCTGAAAAGTAATTTGTTTACTCTCAACGAAACCACGGATGCTTATTTGTTTTCAGGATTAGGGAATGGGCATGGCGTTGGCTTAAGCCAATATGGTGCGTATTATCGGGCCAAAGCAGGAATTTTATACAAGGACATACTATCCTTTTACTATCCAGGGACTGTTTTATTTAAGCAATACAAATCCGCACCTGAACGTGCCATTGTATACGATGTAACAGATAAAGATACTTCTGTAACAGGCGAAGCGGAAGCAGGATCAACAGTAGAAGTAAAAGTAAATGGATCCACCATTGGATCAGCGAAAGCCGGTACAGATGGAAAATTTACAGTGGTCATTCCGGTTCAAGTAGCAGGAACGGAATTGGTCATCACAGCAACTGACATTGCAGGAAATGTAAGTGATAAGACTGTCGTAGTCGTGAAAGATGCAATAGCTCCTACGAAACCAGTAGTAAAGCAAGTAAGTGATAAAGATACAACTGTAACAGGTCTAGCAGAAGCTGGGACCAAAGTAGAAGTGAAGGTAAATGGTTCAGTAATCGGTACAGGCAGAGCTGGAGAAGATGGTCAATATAAAGCGACAATTCCAGCACAAAAGGCAGGTACTGAATTAGTTATTATTGCAACAGACACTGCTGGAAATATAAGTCATGCAGCCGCCATTAAGGTCATAGACAAAACCGCTCCAGCAGTTCTTACTGTTAATACCGTTTCAGACAAATCAACTGAAGTAACAGGAACAACTGAAGCTGGAGCAACTGTTACAATGATTATCGGAACAAAGATTTATACAGCTAAAGCTGATTCCAAAGGGAACTACAAAGTTATCATTCCAGTGCAAAAAGCAGGTACAAAGTTAATCATAACTGCCAAGGATGCAGCGGGTAATGTGAGTGTCGCAAAAAGTATCAAAGTTCTTGATAAAACAGCACCAGTTATTCCAACTGTTTCCACTGTTTCAGACCTAACGAAAGTGGTAACTGGTAAAGCAGAAATTGGAGCCACTGTCACTGTTACAATCAGAACGAAAAAGTACACGGCTAAAGCAGATGCAAAAGGTAACTATAAGGTAACGATTCCGGTTCAGAAAGCAGGAACAAAATTAATTGTGACTGCGAAAGATGCAGCTGGAAATATCAGTATTGCTAAGAGTGTAATTGTGATTGACAAAACCGCTCCATTGGCACCGAAAATTAAAACTACAGTTAAAAGTACAACAAAAGAAGTTACTGGAACTGCCGAAGCCTACTCTACTATAACGATCAAAGTCGGAAGTAAAGTCATCGGCACAGCCAAAGCAGACTCCAAAGGGAATTTTAAAGTGAAAATTAAAGCTCAAAAGAAGAAAGCAATTATTAGTGTGACAGCGACAGACAAGGCAAGAAATATTAGTAAGGCTACCACGGTTAAAGTTAAATAATTTTTTTAAAAATATTAATCCCCTACACGCAATGTGGAGGGGATTTCTTGTGGGCTTGGCAGTGCATGTCATAAAATATCTCAATATCAAAAAACAGATGAGTTCAAGGATAGTGTCGTGGAAAGTGAAAGAATTTAGTTGCAGCTGAATATTGTTGGGGTGGTTGGTTGTTGCGCTTCTTTCCGTTTCGGAAATGTCCCCCCGTCCCTAAATTTGAACTGGAACTTGAATTTCGAATGTAATCTCATTTGGTTTATCTGTGATTGTAATATCGACGTGCATAATTTGCAGCGCATCGCCGGTTATGTGATATCCGGTTTCATCAAGATATTCCAATATCTTACTCAAACTTTCGCTTCGATTCCATAATAATTCCCCGTTATAACGAATACACGCAAATAACCCAGCAGGAACCGTCATTTGACACTGTTTTGGTATTTTTTCTTTATTTTTTGCCACTACAAAAATAATGGATGGTTCTTCAAATCGTTTCGCTCTAAGATCCGCTTCCTGGATGATAATGCCTAGTCTATTACTAGCCAGAATTGGTGTCTTTTCGGTGAGCATATTCTCTAACCTTATAACACCATAACTGAGTTCCAAATTATTATTTATTTTTTCATTTAAGGTAATTAACTTCCTTCTTCCTATTTCGCGGAAAAACACCGATTGAAGTTCTTTTTCTTTCGCTACATGCTCCAAGTATCCAATTTTCCCCCGAATATTTTCCTCCAAGTCATGTAACTCGTTCAGTTTTGCCACAAGTTCCGTATGCTTGGTTTTCAGAATATCCAAGGACTTATTAAAATTACGTTCATTAAAATAATCCTTTATTTCGTCCGTACTCATCCCGAGTTGCCTCAACTCTTTAATCGTCCCTAAAACTTCATATTGAAAAATAGAATAGTAGCGATACCCCGAATCGGGATCGACATATTGAGGTTTGAATAGGTCAATCCGATCATAGTGGCGTAAAGTCTCCGTTGTTACCCCTCTTAACCTAGCCATTTCACCAATGGTTAATTTTTCCTTTATTTTCAGTGAAATCACCCCCCTAAAAAATATAATACACCTATTGACCTTTGTGTAACAATAAGGTTTACAATAAAAATACGAAATGTTCAAAATAATCTAGGAATTAAATTTATTAACACGGAGGGAGTTGAGTTATGAAACAGAAAGCGCTTGCAAGAACACTTACTTTGTCACAGGTTGTTTTTTTAGGGATTGCATGGAATAACCCCATGGTGTTTTTTAATACCTATGGAATTGCTGCCGTTACCTCAAGGGGTGTTATTACGGCTGCATACATTATTGCTTTTCTAGCAATACTTTTTACAGCTCTCAGCTATGGCAAGATGGCGAAAGCCTACCCGATCTCAGGTTCAGCCTATTCCTTTACGCAAAAATCTATTAATTCTGAGGTTGGGTTCATTGTCGGTTGGACGATTATGCTTGATTATATGTTAACGCCTATGGTTACCTGCTTGATGTCCACTGTCTTTTTAAGTGCTGTATTTCCTGGAATCCCGCATTATGTGTGGGTAATTGTGTTGACTGCAAGCATCGTATCTCCGAGCATACTAGGTGTGGAGATCTCAGCAATAACGAGTAAAATTTTTGTTATTGCTCAAGTCATTTTTGTTTGCCTTTTCTGGATATTAACATTCAAAAGTTTATCGGAAGGAGTAGGGACGGGTAGTCTTTTCTCAATTAAGCCATTGTTTGATGCAGATGTTTCCTTGTCCGTTATCTTGGCAGGTGCTACCATTCTTTGCTTTAGTTTTCTTGGTTTTGACTCACTCACCACTTTATCAGAGGAAACAATCAATCCCGAAAAAACGATCCCAAGAGCCATTATTATCATGCTATTGTTTATCGGAGTTTTGTATATTGGCTCTTCTTACTTAGCACAATTGGTGCATCCGGGCATTTCATTCAAACATGCTGATTCTGCAGCCCTTGAAATTGCAGTGCTTGTCGGAGGCAATTTATTTAAGTCCATTTTTATTACAGCAGTGATTATTGGTAATTTCTCTTCAGGAATCGCTTCAATCACAAGCGCATCGCGAGTGTTATATGCGATGGGACGAGATTCCGTATTACCCAAAAATATATTTGGATACATTCATCCTAAATTTAAAACACCGTCACTTGGCATCATTGTGATTGGCGTAGTTTCTTTACTCGCAATTCCATTAACCCTAGAACAAGTTATTAAGTTTATCAATTTTGGAGCGTTAATTGCCTTTACATCTGTAAATCTGTCTGTTATCGCCCATTTTTTTATCAAAAATCATAAGCGTTCTTTTATGGATTGCATTCGGTACCTATTATTACCACTCATTGGGGCAGCGTTTACGACATGGTTATGGTCGCATTTAGAAAGGGATGCGTTGATTCTCGGGGGCATCTGGATGGCATGCGGCTTGATTTATCTTGTCTATATGACGAAAGGGTTCCGCCAACCACTTCCTGAGTTTCATTTTGATAAAGAATTGATTCCACAAAATGTCCAAGACATTGATCGAGAGGTTATCCCTCAACAGGTAAGGTAAAAAATAATATATTGGAGGTTTGTAATTATGCTGAAGTTGAAAATGTTTATTAATGGTGAATGGATGGATTCATTAAGTGGAGAAAGGAGTTATGTTGTGAATCCTGCAAACGGTAAAAATATGGCTGAAGCTCCGAAAGGAAGTAGAGAAGAAGCCCAAATGGCGATTAATACTGCACGAACAGCTTTTGACTCCGGAATTTGGTCAGACTTACCGGCATCTGAACGTGCAACCTACTTATTTAAAATAGCGGATAAGATTGAAGAAAAGGCAGACGAGCTTAGCAAACTTGAAACTGAGAATACGGGAAAACCCCTTAAAGAATCAGAGTTTGATATTGCTGATACCGTGAATTGTTTCCGATACTATGCTGGGTTAGTGACAAAGCCAAATGGTCAAACGTATTCTGTTGCCGATCCTGTACAAGCCATGGTTATTCGGGAACCTGTCGGTGTATGCGGACTTATCGCTCCATGGAATTTTCCATTGTTGACGGGAGCTTGGAAAATAGCCCCTGCGCTTGCTGCGGGAAATACGCTTATATTTAAACCAGCTGAAATCACTCCTGTCACCACTTACAAATTATTTGAGATCATGGAAGAAGTGGGGATACCAGCTGGTGTTGTAAATCTAGTTTTAGGAGGTGGTTCAACAGTAGGAAATGAATTAGCGGAAAGCCAAAAGGTGGATTTGATTTCTTTTACAGGTAGTACAGCAACGGGTAGAAGCATCATGAATTCAGCAACAGGAAATATTAAAAACCTTTCACTCGAACTAGGCGGCAAGTCGCCAAATATTGTTTTCGCTGACGCGGATTTTGAGACAGCCATCGATTATGCTTTGAATGGAATTTTTACCAATGCCGGTCAAGTATGTAATGCGGGATCCCGTTTACTGTTAGAAGAGAGCATTCATGATAAATTCATTGCTAGATTGGTAGAAAGAGCGAAAAAGATTCAAGTTGGCCCTGGGGATGATTCGTCAACAGAAATGGGTCCGCTTGTAAGTGAAGACCACATGAAGAATATCCTTGAATATATTCAAATTGGCTTAGACGAAGGGGCTACATTAGCTTGCGGTGGCAACCGTATCACAAGCAACGGGCTTGAAAATGGTTATTTCTTTGAACCAACAATATTTATTGACACCAAACCTGACATGAGAATTGTTCAGGAAGAGATTTTTGGACCAGTTCTTGTCGTTCAAAAGTTTAAAGATGAGGCGGAAGCAATCCAGCTGGCAAATGATACTTCATACGGGCTTGCAGCAGGTGTTTTTTCACAAGATGGCGCCAAAGCTTTGAGGGTGATTAAAAAAGTAAGAGCCGGAATTACTTATGTTAATGCTTATAACCTCGCCTATAATGAAGCACCGTGGGGAGGTTACAAGCAGAGCGGGATTGGCCGCGGGTTAGGAACCTTTGGCTTGGATACGTTTACTGAGGTAAAACAAATCAATATTAATTTAGATGTTAAGCCAACTGAATGGTTTAGCAATTAATTAACAATATAAATTTTAAATTCGAAATATTCGATAAATAAAGGAGGAAATTAATTATGTTATGGGATTTTCAATTTAATCTGCCTACTTCTATAGAGTTTGGGAATGGGAAAGTAAAGAATATTGGGAAAAGGGCTAAAGAATTAGGTGGAAATAAAGCCCTCATTATTACAGATAAAGGACTTGCACAAACAGGAATTTTGGAAAAAATCACACAGTCTTTAGATCAAGAAGGTGTCAATTATATTGTTTATGATGAAATATCACCTAATCCAAAAGATGTAGATTGCGAGAGTGCTTATCAACAGTTTAAAAACGAGAACATCGATCTCTTAATTGGTCTTGGCGGTGGAAGTTCAATGGATACAGCCAAAGCAATTGGGACACTTTTGACACATGGAGGAGAGCTAAGAGAACGTTACGGCGTAAATTTACTAGAACGAGAAATTCCTCCACTAATTTGTATTCCAACAACTTCAGGTACCGGTAGTGAAGTGACAAGAGGTTCTGTCATTACCGATACCGTGACGAAACAGAAGGAGGCGATACTAGATTTGAAAATCGCTCCTAAACTGGCACTTGTCGATCCTGAATTGACGTTAACATTGCCGAAATCGATTACAGCTGCTACAGGAATGGATGCACTTACACATGCAATTGAAGCTTATACCTGCAAAGTTGCTCAACCACTTTCAGATGCTTTGGGATTATATGCCATTGAATTAATAGCCAAATACCTTCCATTAGCAGTAGAAAATGGGCATGATTTAGAGGCTAGGAAAAATATGCTTTTGGGCAGTTTAGTTGCAGGTATCGCCTTTGATAACACGGATCTTGGGGCTGTACATGCGATGGCCGAACCACTTGGAGGACTCTATGATACTCCACATGGAGTGGCGAATTCTATTTTTCTTCCACATGTATTTGAATTTAATATTCCTTCAAATCCAGAAAAGCACGCCTTGGTAGCAATCAAGCTTGGGGCAAATCCTGAAGGAAAAACAGTTGAAGAAACGGCGTACGAAGGTGTTGTGCTGTTAAAAGAGCTGGCAAAAAAAATCGGCATTCCTAGCTTCCGGGATTTAGGCAATGTAAATACCGAAGACTTCCCTTTCCTAGCCGAAGGAGCCTTTAAACATTTGTGTACTCAGGCGAATTCAAGGGATTTGACAAAAGAAGACTATCTGAACTTATTTCAAAAGACTTATGAGGTGAAAACCACAACTTTAATTGAAAATTAATTGAGTAAAAAATATAAAAGTAGAATTTAAAATCTTCGGTTAAGAAATGGCCTGCCAGCAAAAAAACTTGCATATGGAAAAGTGTGGATGAAAATTTAGAAGGAGGCAGCATGAATGTCTAATCGTGATGAAAAGCAGTTTTTAAATTTGCCATTTACAGGAATTTGTACTTTTGGGAAATACCCAATGTGTGCGAATCTGAACCAGCTTGAGGCAGATGTGGCGGTCATTGGGGTGCCTAATGACATGGGTACACAATGGAAATCAGGAGCAAGAATGGGCCCTAGAGGAATCCGCGAAGGCTCTACATTATATAGTTTCGGTCTGGATGGTGCTTATGATATTGAAAACGATATTATGTACCTTGGGCCTGAATGGAAAGTAGTCGACTGCGGTGATGTTGACATGGTACACGGAGATATTATGCAGTGCCATGAGAATACAGAAGAAGCAATCCGAAAAATTATTTCCAAAGGTGCTATGCCGGTTGTATTAGGCGGCGATCATTCCATCACAGCAGCAGTCGGAAAAGGACTAGAAGACATAGGTCCGTTTCATGTGATTCAAATTGATGCCCATTTAGACTGGGCGGATCATCGCTCGGGAATGCGGTATGGTCACGGAAATTGCATGCGTCGCTTATCTGAGCTGGATTACGTTCAGAAGATATTTCAGTTTGGCATTCGCGGGATTAGCAGCAGCAAAATAGAAGACGTCGAAGCAGCAAGAGCGTATGGCAGCGTGGTCCTATCACCTCGTCAGATGAGAAAGAAGGGACTTAAGGAAGTGCTGGAGCTAATTCCTGCGGGAGAAAAATATTATGTAACGATTGATATTGACGGAATCGATCCGTCAATTGCGCCTGGAACAGGTACACCTTCTCCAGGCGGCCTCCTCTATGATGAGGTTAATGAATTGCTTGAAGGAATTTCCAAAAGAGGAGAAGTTATCGGTTTTGATTTAGTAGAAGTTGCCCCGCCATATGATCCAACGGGCATGACCGGACAAGTAGCAGCCCGTATTGTACTAGACTTACTCAGCTATGTATTAAAGGAAAAGGAGAAAAAGGGGAATAATAAATACAGAAAAGAAAAAGAAGAAATGCTTTCTTAAATGGGATTGGTTCCTTCGGGAGGAATAAATGTTAATAAAAAGAGAGGTACGCAAAAAGCGTTCCTCTCCTTATTTTTATAGACTCTAGGCATTCGCCGAGTTAGATTGGGCAAGGAGTTCCGCAAAATCATCTGCATATCTTACTATGTATGCTTGTCCTTTGCACTGTTTCCTAACCTTATTCTCAAACCATAGGTCGTGGACATAATGGAGGTATATACTGGCTAGTATCGGATAATCTCTTCTTTAGTATGCCTTTTTAAGAGTATCATTACATATTTGAAATGGCTTCACGTGTTGTCCATGTAGCACTACTAAAAGCTCGGTAGTTCGTAACAGCAGCATGAAAATCGTTTTCACTAATCGTGGCAGTTGCATCGTAAACAACAGCTGTCTTAAAGCCATTTTCAATTAAATCTCTCATATGCGATTCAACACATACGTTTGATAATACCCCAGCCAAAATTACTTGTTCTTTTCTGCGTTGCCTTAGTTGATAGACCAGATCATTTGTCTGAGGACTGGCCACCTTGTGCGGTGTTGCAATGACGGATGTTTTGTCCCAGATATACGGAGCTAAAATTGGAACATAATCGGCTTCCGGAGTTGGAGGACTATATTGATTTAATTTCTGATAAACACGCAAACTAATCAACATCTCTTGTTCGTTCCCTGTAAACTGCCAATCATAGTCATGTGGATATAAAAAGTGCGGGGAAACAAAGAGCTGATAACCTTTACTACGGGCAGTGCTTAATAGTAGTTCCAAGTTGGCTAAAGTATTGTTCTGTTTAATGTTAGCCTTTGTCAAATGATATCCTCTTCCGCCTGGAGACAAAAAGTCATTTTGAGGGTCAGTTATAACTATTGCAGTATTTGCTGGGTTTGGTTTAAACATAGAATTGTTCCCACCTTTTTTATGTTTTCACTTATCGATTATATGAACTACATTGATTAAAAATTCCTTAGGAAAATGAAATATTGAATTTAAGGAGTGACAATAAAGTACGGATAAACAAATTCAATAAAACAAGCAATCTATTTTCGGTTTCGCTGTGTGACCTAAAATCGACTTTCATATTTGGCTTGTATGGGCTTTTTCTGTTTGTTCTAGGGGGTAAAAATAGGGCGCGGCATTAAAATTCGATGTGGGGGCCATTATTAGGCTTTATAGGTCAAATCTCATTTTTGGTCAAATTCGACCATTTTGGTAATCGCTGAAGGTTGGGAAATAACGAATTTAGCCAATTGGTTAAACTCTGTTTTTCTCCTGTTTTCTTAGTTTTTCATACACTCTTATTGTCCAACATTAACCAGTTGGTTTGCGCTTACATTGCTGATATACTAGGAAGTGGCTGCAAAAGCCACCTGAAAAATTACTACATGGTTTGGACAATTGGCGCCGTTGTTTACACCGAATGACTTGAGTGATTGCTTTTACGTTCTTTAAATCAGAAAATTCGATTAAATTTTTACATATTTAAACTTGATAAAAAAGGCTGTTTCACTTTATGATTGTGTTGTTTAACACTATTGGTTCTCTTATTTTGTTTTTTTGTACTTTTCTTCAACTATACTGCCCCGTTAGCTCAATAACAAAAAAGGATCGCTGCAGCAATCCTCGTTCTTTAACTCTTGCACCCGTTAATTTAAGTACATTGTTTCACAATCTTTCTTGTGGATTAAGAAAATAGACGACCTCATCTTAGAATATCGCCCTGTGAGTTTAAATGTATTAATTCACAACCTTTCTTAATTCGTTTTAGTATTAAAGTTGATCCAAATAATCATTTTTTTCATCCCAGAGATACTTCCTTTATTACAAAAAAACCGCCTGGCTTGGCGGTAGAATCTTTAAGGAACGCACACTTGCTAGGATCTAGGAATAATGTCTACGAAGTTTTCGTAGTGGTCACGGTATGTTTCGGTGTACGTTAAAGGTGGGAAGAGCGTGGCACGACGAAACATCTCGTCCGCTTCTTCTTTAAGAATATATCTTGCGTCTAAATAATCCGTAAGCGTTTCACGAAACGCGTTCAAATATTCATTGTGGGTATTGAAGCCCAAATTCTGAATGGTTTTCACATTTTCATAGGTGCCTAATAGCTTAAAAATACCAGCAGTAACAATACCAACATTAACAATATAGTGCGCCTCGCCGAGCTCGACAAATGGCAAACGCGGAACCCGATGCCCGCTTGCATTTACAGAAATGGCATTACCATTCTCGTCTTTAACAAGGGTGCCGTCAACGGCTGCTAATAAATGGTGACTCAAAGGTGGTTGTTTGCCTTTACGCACCCACTTGTCCCCCTGCAGAAAGTGTGCGCGCAGCTCAGGTGAAAAACTAGCGGGTGTTGTTCTATTTGTAAGTGGTGACGCAAATACTAAATGATCTGGGATGTGAGGTGAACCTGCAACAGCATAGAAGCGATATTGACTCAGGGCGATACCGCGATCCACGAATTCTGAAGATGCCCCCTCTAATTCAGAATTGACAACAATTATCTTACCATTAAAGTCTCCAGACGCTATTGTTGCTTGTGGATCATGTCCAGATGCAATGAATGGAAGTACAATGAATGGAAGTGCAAAATCAAAAACACCTTTAGCATGCCCATCGGTAATTAAGCGGAGAACAGGGGCAGAGGCATCCGAGAAACCAGTAATATACCTTCGTTCAATGTCTCCTAGAATTCGTCTTGCAATTCGATCTGTTTTTAGAGCCTTGGCAAATTCAGAAATGATCTTGTCGTCAGTTTTTTGACCATTTCCTTCATCGAGACCACCATTTATGAACACTCCGGGCACATTAGGGTCAAGGATTCTGCCCTTTAGAGTGTTTACGGACGTTGTGCTCCAGCCGACACCTGCATGCGAAAATCCACGAGAGAATAAAAACTCCTCCCCCAAATAGAACACCCGTGCACCAAGTCGAGTACTGAAATGAGAAGGCTCTACTATGACAGTCTGGTTTCCTTTTTCGGGATTTACAGGGGCAGCAATCCGATATGGCACACGAAATGTGGTATCAGTATCAGTATCAGTATCAGTATCAGTATCAGTATCAGTATCAGTAGGGGTGCTTCCCGAAAAGATTCCATCATATTGCACGTATTCAATACCTCCAAATGTACCAATCCGTCTCGTGCTCGGCTCCTCTAATCTTGTAATAGGTCTAATTTCCAATATTTTTTTTCTTCCTTTCTTCTATTATGGTTTAACAGTACAGTATATTACTTTCATAATAAAATTGTATAGACTTTTAAATGATAGAAGCTAGCGGATTTTTCAGCATTTATAAGTTGATAGATTGCAAAGATACTTCAAACAAGATCACCCGCTTCAATGGTAACCTATTGTCATGTCGGTGCTCGACCATATTTCCATTTATGGGCTTTTTCTAACCTCTTTTTTATATTAAATCCTCTTCAACTATTCTGCCCCGTTAGTGGAACAAGAAAAGCTGCCAAATGACAGCTTCAATCTTCAACTATTGCTACCGTTAGTTACATAAGAACATGGCTAAAAATTGCGATTTTTTATCAGCCATCATAAGTTTAATTATTTTTAGTGTATCTATCATTTTAATATTAAAAAATATTCATTTGAATTAAAGAAATCATACTCGCCTTCGTTCTTCTTAATTGATTTTATTACTCCTTTTTTTACAAAAATAAGGTAATCCATCCTCATTACAATATTTACACGCTTCTGCGATTCCATCGAGAACTACTAATTCTAACATTCTCATTTCTTTATTTTTTTTATCCCAAATAATTTCATCATTTAATTGATACACGTAGTTCCGTAATTTTCCATATTTAAATTGAATTTTTAAGACTGAATTTTTATTACAATTATAACAAGTACCCTCAACATTCAGTATGCTATATAACCCCATATATTTTCTCCCTTAATTTACAAATATTTATTTATATTATTCAATTAAATAGTAATAAACTCCTATCCTTATTTAACAAATCTGCCATTTACTTCAATAAAAAAGAGTCATAAATATGACTCATGATCTTCAACTAAAGCACCCATTAGTTGAAGAAGAAACTACTCAATACTCAACTATATTTAGCCATTGACCATCAGGACCAATGGTTATATGAGGAACCTTATTTAAATGAAACATTTTGTAAATGTCCAGATTCTTTTTGGTTAATTTACTTAATTGTTCTGATACATCAGTCTCGGAAAAAATCAGATAATCCATTGTAGTAGACCGTAAATAAAATTCGTAAATATATCGTTTTTGACTGTCTTTTACATAACC